>JAFOFM010000065.1 GCA_017387265.1 Peptococcaceae bacterium
AGGTAGTTAGCAAAAAAACCGGCCCGTTTTTCATCCATAATTTCATACAGATAAGCCTGGGCATCCTTGGTCTGCTGAATCAGTTCCTTAATAAACCGCCACAGCCCGATTGCGGCCGGAATCCCGATTAAAACCAGAATCCCAATGCAGACACCAGTCGCCAGCATCATCATGCCTTCGGGACGATAGCCAATTGATAATCCAAACATACATACACCTCAATCATATTTGCAGATTCCTGCTAATCATAACACATCCAGAAAACAAGGTCAATCGGCCCTTATCTCCACACTACATCTGCCGCTTTACGCGGTGCTGTGCTTGTATATTTTACCGCCGGATAGCCAAGCAGCATACATACATAGGATGGTTTATCTTCTAAGCCCAGCCACTGTTTTAATTCCGGTGCCAGATTAATGGTGTAATTTAAAAAGCCATTATACAGTGCACCAAGCCCCTGTGCTACCGCCATCAGTTCGATATTCTGCGCTGCCAGTGCCGCATCTACCGGTGTATTAGCTGCAACGAACAGCACAGCCGGTGCATTGCGGAACAGAAAATCTGCGCCATGCTCACGCATTTTCAGAAAACGCTGATAATTTTCCAGCATCACAGGCGGCACCCCTTCCGGTAAAATGCCGGTTTCGACGGTTTGCCCAATCTGCTGCCAGATCATATCTTTAAAGGTATCCAGTTCATCCTGTACCAGCACAAAGCGACATCCCTGGGTGTTTTTTGCTGTAGCGGTATAGCGGCCAGCCTCTGCCAGAAGATGCAGTTTGTCTTTTTCCACTTTTTTCGCCTGATAATTACGGATGCTGCGGCGGCCTTTAATCGCCTGCAGCAGTACATCGGCATCCAGTTCCATACGGCAGGCACTTACATCTGCCATATCAAATTCAGGGATACTTACCGCGTTTTGCGGACAGATTGCTACACAGTGGCCGCATTCCAGACAGCCGCCTTTTACTTCTGCTTTTCCATTTACAAGCTGCAGATTCACAGTAATGCAATCGGCTGCACACAGACCACAGCCCACGCAGCGTTCTTTATCAATTAAAATCATAATAATCGCTCCTCTCAATTTATATCTCTGTTTCATTTTCTATCTCCATTTCATTCTACTACATTCCATGCAATGTTTCAATGTAAAGAACAGCAGATTGCAAAAGAATACAAAAAACCTCCTGCTGAATTTCAGCAGGAGGTTTGCTTCTAATAACTAGTCGATAACAGGGCCAGCCTGTACTACGAAGTTTGGAGCAGATTCAAAACGTTTGAAGTTTTCGATGAATTTGCCGCCCAGCATTTTTGCCTGTTTCATGTATGCATCTTTATCGAACCACAGGTTCATTGGGTTCAGAATTTCTGCATCTACGCCAGGGCAGGATTTTGGCATAGCCACTTTAAATACTGGATGCTGTTCGTATTCCACTTTTGCCAGTTCGCCGTTTAATGCAGCGGTAACCAGTGCTCTGGTGTAGGACAGTTTGATACGATTGCCGATACCGTAAGGACCGCCAACCCAGCCTGTGTTAACCAGATATACGTTTACATTGTATTTTTCGATTTTTTCTGCCAGCATTTTTGCGTAAACCATTGGGTCTAATGGCAGGAATGGTTCGCCGAAGCAGGTGGAGAATGTTGCCTGCGGTTCGGTTACACCGCGTTCAGTACCAGCCAGTTTGCTGGTGTAGCCGCTCAGCAGATGATACATAGCCTGCAGAGTGTTCAGCTTGGAAATTGGAGGCAGAACGCCGAATGCGTCAGCTGTCAGGAAGATAACGGTTTTTGGAATGCCGCCGCGGCCGTTCAGCTGTGCGTTTGGAATATAATCAACCGGATAAGCAGCACGAGTATTTTCGGTTAAGCTGCCATCGTTGTAATCTACTTTTCTTGTACCAGGATAGAACTGTACGTTTTCTACTACAGCACCGAATTTTACTGCATCGAAAATTTCAGGTTCCTGTTCTCTGTTTAAACGGATTGCTTTTGCATAGCAGCCGCCTTCGATGTTGAATACACCGGAGTTGGACCAGCCGTGCTCGTCGTCACCGATGAGCATACGTGCAGGGTCCGCAGACAGTGTAGTTTTCCCTGTGCCGGACAGACCGAAGAACAGAGCTACATCGCCATTGTCTGGGTCCATGTTAGCGGAGCAGTGCATAGATAATACACCCTGTTTAGGCAGGAAATAGTTCATTGCGGAGAATACGGATTTTTTCATTTCGCCGCAGTAGCTGCTGCCTACAATCAGAATGATACGTTTTTCTAAATCCAGAATGATAGCTGCATCGGAATTTACGCCATCTTCCGCAGGGTCACATTTGAAACCTGGTGCACAGATCATGTTGATGTCTGGAACGTAGCATGCTACTTTTTCTTTGCTTGGACGAACCAGCAGCTGATGCATAAACAGGTTCTGGTGTGCGTATTCGTTTACAATACGGGTCTGCATCTGATACTGTACATCTGCACCTGCCAGACCATCGAATACATATACGTCTTTGCCTTCCAGATAAGCCATAACTTTGTCATACAGACGTTCAAACTTTTCTGGTTCGATTGGCATATTTACGCTGCCCCATGCGATTTCTTTCTCAATGCTTCTGCGTTTTACAATGAAACGATCTTTTGGCGAACGGCCGGTAAATTTGCCGGTTTCTACACGGAATGCACCTGTTTCAGTGAATACACCTTCACCGTTGTTAAATGCTTCTTCCACCAGCAGTGCAGGTGTCAGATTGTGTTTAATTTCACCCAGATTTTTTAAGCCGATTTTATCAAGATCTTTTCTGATTTTAGTATCCATAACGCGCTCCTCTTCTGATTTTCACTATATCAAAAATGTTTTCTTAATGCGTATATCAAAAGCATTTTATACCTTCTATATTTTACACTCTGTACAGAATTAGGTCAACTATTTTCCCATAGAAAGATAAATGTTACGCACAATTATTTTTTTATGAATATCAATTCCTGCTCTTTATGCGTAAATCTGTCCACTATAGCATGACATTGTACTCTGCCAGCGATACACAAACAAAAACTGCCGCAGAATTCTGCGACAGTCTATTAGCGGAACCTCCGCTTTTTTATTCTTCATCATCACCAAATAAAACTTCTTCCCGCGCCTGCTGCTTTTCCTGATGCTCTTTCCAGAGCATAAACAGCACACCGCCAAGCGAAACCCCGGCAACAGCCACAAACAGAACCGGCACCATCAGAAGCAGCATGGCTATAATCGCGATTACTGCAATTTTGCCGACATTCAGCACCGTGCCTTTGCCTTTACAGTCCGGACAGGTGCGTTCTTTTGTGCCGCCGCAGTATGGACATTCTATCAGGCCTCTGCCATTACAGATATGACAGGTGTCGTGTTCCAGCCACGATTCCTGTTTAACCCGTTCTATACGGCCAAGCCCTTTGCATACCGGACAGTTTACACGACCTTTTCCATGACAGCGCGGACAGTTTTCCCCATCTGGCGTTTTTCCAGTACCATTGCAGACACCGCACGCAACCTTGCCGCCAACACAATGCGGATGGTCGCATGGCACTTCAAACTTCTGCGATGCAGTTACCCGTCTGGAAGATACCCCTTTGCCGCTGCAATTCGGGCAGGTAATTTCGTAATTGTCACTGCAGGTACATGGAATTTTCCCGCTGCCTGCACAGACTGGACATTCTTTTTTCAGGTCCTTCAACCAGTTTAACACCCGTTTCATTGCATTCACTCCCATCCGGCCACCAGATACCGCCTTCCATTCTTTATTAAGATGCCCGGCAGTTTTATCAGTTATACCTGTTTATACCAGCAGAAATACCGCCATCACTGCTACAAACACAGCACCCATAATCCCGATTACCACCGGCATATTATAGTGCAGGAGAACACCGCGTCCCTGACAGTACGGGCAGGACATCACAGAACATTCTTCCTCCGCACCGCAGCTGCAGCATTCAATGGTTTTTTCCCCGTTGCAGGCTGGACAGATTTCTTTTTCTACTAAAAATGACATTGCATCAACATCCTATCTATTTAATAAGCTAATCATAATTATACCACAGAATATTATACAACAAAATATTATTTTTGAACAGTAGTTTCTTTCTGAACCATTGTTTCTTTTTTTACATCTGTATCAGGCTGATACAACAGGTATCTGCAAGCAACTTCTGCTTCTCAGACGGCATATCCTCCATCGGCCGCCCGCAGCGATACATCGCCGGCAATAATCCGCTCCAGGCCATGTTCAGTCTGTACCAGAAGGGCACCGTCATCAGCAATCCCCAGTGCTGTACCGTAAAGCAGCGCCTCACCCTGCCGCACAATCTGTATAGCTTTTCC
>JAFOFM010000066.1 GCA_017387265.1 Peptococcaceae bacterium
GGGTTAAAACGGTTAACAGGTAGGGAAATCGGGTTTAATATCTGGCAGAGGTCCTATTATGATCATGTAATTCGAGGTGATGAGGATTATTGGAATATCCGGCAATATATCGAGGAAAATCCATTAAGATGGGTGGAGAAAATGAAACAAAGTGAGGTTAATGGGTCGTCGAGGGCGCCGACCCCTACGGTGCGACGATGATGTACGTTTTTGTTTGTATGTGCATAATGGGTCGTCGAGGCGCCGACCCCTACGGTATGACGGTTATGTGTGTTAAGCCGTAGGGGACGACGCCCTCGGCGTCCCGAAAAGAGTATCCATGAAATTGTGGGAAATGTAGGGTCTGGCGCGTATTTCTGCGCCGATCCCCGTCCCGAAATATGAATTGATTTACGCTCCAACATAATAATTGCCATCACAACACACAAAAACAGGGAACACATGGATGTGTTCCCTGTTAGCGTTTTACGTATTTTTTGGTGCGCTGAATTTGCCGGAGCGGCCTGGTTTATACTGGCCTTTGGAGTCTTTCTGGAAGCCGGATTTTCCGTTTTGCGCGGTGAAGCCGCCTTCTCTGGAGGCTTTGTATGCCGGTTTCTTTTCGGCGCTCTGGCCGGTTAATTTTGCTTTGGCATCTCTGCCTGCAGAGAGCGGTTTGTCGCTTTTTGCTTTTTTGCCGTCCGGTTTTTTAGAGGCTGGTTTTGCGTTCTGTTTTTTATTATCGCCGGATGCATGTTTCTTTTTGCGGTTCGGATCTTTGTAGTAATCTTTTGTGGCACCGGATAAGATTTTGCCTTTTACCAGATGCACAGGGGCTACCTGAATTTCAAAGTCGCGCTGATAGATGCGCAGGGCTGCCAGTTCGCGCGGATTTACTAAGCTGTAGCACTGCCCGGTGCGGGTGCCTCGCGCGGTGCGGCCTGCACGATGAATGTATTCGTTTGGTTCGGCCGGGAAGTCCATATTGATAACATGGGTGATATCCGGAATATCTAAGCCGCGGGCTGCCAGGTCGGAGGATACGAGAATTTTGATTTTGCCTTTCCGGAAGTCCTCCATGGCTTTCTGCCGTTCTTCTTTGCTTACAATGCCGTGCAGACTGTAGGTGCGAATTTTGTGATAGTTCAGTTTATCTACTAAAAAGTCCAGTTCCGGGCCGTCGTTCATAAAAATCAGGATGCGTTCGGCTTCTTCGTCTAAAGCGTGGAGCAGTTTGCGCAGCTGCACAAATTTATCGCGCTGTTCGCCCACTAAATAAAAGTGGTCGATATTCGGGTTCATTTTTGCCTGCGCCTCGATTTTTACAATGGCAGGCTCGTGCATATGCTGCAGAAGCAGGTCCATGGTTTTACTGCTGGCAGTGGCGGAAAATGCCGCTAACTGACGGTCGCGCAGCATGGATTTGATAATATCCACAATGGTCTGCTGGTTGGTGTTGTCTAACAGATTATCCATTTCGTCGATGATAACGGTTTTAATGGTCTGGCAGTTGATTTTACGTTTTTTAATCAGGTCCAGAATGCGGCCCGGGGTGCCCACAATGAGCTGCGGTTTTTCTTTAAGCTTGGCAATCTGGTTATTGATGTTCGCCTCACCGATAATACTCTGGGAAACGATGTTTAACTCTGCCTCTTTAATGAGCTGCTGAGCCAGGCGGTAAATCTGCATAACCAGCTCGTGAGTAGGAGCTAAAATCAGCACCTGGGTCTGTTTTGCCGCGGCGTCGATTTTTAATAACGCAGGGCACAGGTACGCCAGGGTTTTGCCGCTGCCGGTGTGCGACTGCCCGATTACATCGCGGCCTTCGGCTAAGAGCGGAATCACCTGCTCCTGAATGGCGGTCGGTTCGGTAATATTCTGTTTTTTAAGCGCTTCGGCAAGCGCATCGTGGTTTAATAATTCATGAAAAGACATAGGGGAATCCTCCATCTTGTATGATTCTGATTTGTCTGTCTCGCTGTGTGTATTGTATGATTCAGCGTGATGAATTATTATATCATGAAATCGCTAAAATGTCATCTCACAGAGGTTGACCTTGAGCCATTTGTGGGATAAAATAAAAGGTACAATACTATTGCAGAAAGGCTTTGGAGGTGGCAGGAATGTTTACCGGGAGAAAAATCGTGTTAGAAAAACCATCGAAAGAGGACGCATATTACTTTCAGAAATGGTTTTTGGATAAAGAGTTCCGGCACTGGTACGACAGTTATCTGAGCGTATCGCTGGATATGATCGAAGATGAAATCAGCAGAATGAAAGACATCACTGATCCAAGCGCGAGTCGTGTGGACTTTGTTGTAAAAAATAAACGTAACGGTGAAATCATCGGGATTGCATCTATTAAAGAAATCGACCGTCAGAATGGTCATGCGGAAATCGCACTGGGCATTGCCGACGAACAGAACCGCCGTGCAGGCTTCGGGGTTGACCTGATGATCGTGCTGGCTGATATTCTGTTCTATCACTTTGGTTTTGAAAAATGCTATACCAAAGTAAACGACAACAACCGTCTGGGGCTGAAATCGGCTATGAGTTTCGGCTTCACAGCAGAAGGCAAGCTGCGTAATCATACATTTATCGACGGGCAGTATATTGACCAGTGGATTCTGGGTATGACCAAAGAGGAATACGAGGCATTAACCATCGTTCCAAAATGGAAAGCCCGCGCATAATTGCTTATGGATTGTATTTCATCATGCATTATGTATCCATGACGAAAATCGCTTTACAAGGCCACTTTGCTGTGGTATAGTAGGCGAAACAGAAAACAGAATAGCAGTCTTTATTATCAAGAGCGGCGGAGGGACTGGCCCTGTGAAGCCCGGCAACAGCCAGGAATACTGGAAATGTGCTAAATCCTGCAGACGATAGTCTGGTAGATAATGGACGACACCCGAAGTGTAACCAGAAGCCATTTTCTACCCAAAAGAAGATGGCTTTTTCTGTTGTTATCTGGTGTATAAGAAATGCGGGACGTCGAGGGCGCCGTCCCCTGCATCGATGATGAAAATTTACACGTATATATATTTCAGGAGGCGTTATTTATGAATTTAAAAGATTGCAAATTAGGAACCGTTTGTATTCAGGGCGGCTGGGACCCGAAAAAAGGGGAGGCACGTGTACTGCCGATTTATCAGAGCACCTCATTTGCTTACGAAACCAGTGAGCAGATGGGTCGCTTATTCGACCTGGAAGACAGCGGCTATTTTTATACCCGTCTGCAGAACCCTACCTGTGATGCGGTTGCAGCTAAAATCACAGCGTTAGAAGGCGGTGCAGCCGGTATGCTCACATCTTCCGGTCAGGCGGCAAACTTTTATGCGGTACTGAATATCTGTGAAGCGGGGGATCATTTAATCTGCTCCAGCGCCGTATATGGCGGCACCTTTAATCTGCTGGGCGTTACCCTGCAGAAAATGGGCATTGAATGCACCTTTGTTGACCCGGATGATACCGAGGAAAATCTGGCAAAAGCGTTCCGCGAAAACACCAAATGTGTAGTGGCGGAAACCATTGCAAACCCTGCCTTAACCGTACTGGATATCGAAAAATTTGCCCGTCTGGCACACAGCCACGGTGTTCCGTTAATTATCGATAACACCTTTGCAACACCAATCAACTGCCGTCCAATTGAATGGGGTGCCGATATCGTTACCCATTCCACCACCAAATACATGGATGGCCATGCAACTTCCGTGGGCGGCTGTATTGTAGACAGCGGCAATTTTGACTGGGAGAAATACCACGATAAATTCAAAGGCTTAACCGAGCCGGATGAATCCTATCATGGTGTTGTTTACACACAGAAATTCGGCAAACTGGCCTACATTACAAAAGCAACTTCTCAGCTGATGCGTGACCTGGGCTCCAGCCCTTCTCCGCAGAATGCGTTTTTATTAAATCTCGGTCTGGAAACTCTGCATCTGCGTGTGCCTCGTCACTGTGAAAATGCGCTGAAAGTGGCACAGTATCTGCAGAACCATGAAAAAGTGGCATGGGTAAGCTATGCAGGCCTGCCAGAAAGCAAATATTACGAACTGGCGCAGAAATACATGCCAAACGGCACCTGCGGTGTTCTGTGCTTTGGTGTAAAAGGCGGCAGAGAGGCTTCCATCGACTTTATGGATAAACTGCAGCTGGCTACCATCGTAACCCACGTAGCCGATGCCCGCACCAGTGTGTTGCATCCGGCAAGCCACACTCACCGTCAGATGACCGAGGAACAGCTGAAAGAGGCTGGCGTAGCACCAGACTTAATCCGTTTCTCCGTAGGGATTGAAGATGCGGATGACATCATTGCCGATCTGGAACAGGCTCTGGCTCAGATTTAAGAACTGCTGAAGAACTGATATTGAACTGACATAAAAACCAATATTTATATTCCACAGGGAGGATTCGCTATGCCTGTAATTATCCCGGAGGCATTACCTGCCACCGAGACCTTAACCAATGAGCAGATTTTCGTTATGCATGAGCAGAGAGCCCATGAACAGGATATCCGTCCGTTAAAGCTGGCCATTGTAAACCTTATGCCTACCAAAATCGTGACAGAAACCCAGCTTCTGCGTTTAATCGGGAACACCGCGCTGCAGGTAGAGGTGGATCTGATTCGCATGGCAAGCCATGAAAGTAAAAATGTGTCGGCAGAACATCTGCAGACC
This sequence comes from Peptococcaceae bacterium, assembly GCA_017387265.1. Classification (GTDB taxonomy): domain Bacteria; phylum Bacillota; class Peptococcia; order Peptococcales; family Peptococcaceae; genus UBA7185. The sequence continues at coordinate 4,662 of JAFOFM010000066.1, forward strand.
TTCTATAAAGACTTTGAAGATATCAAACATACCAAATACGACGGCATGATTGTAACCGGGGCCCCGGTAGAACATATGTCGTTTCAGGAAGTAAACTACTGGGATGAATTAAAGCTGATTTTCGATTTTGCGGATAAAAATGTATTCTCCACCATGTTTATCTGCTGGGGCGCCCAGGCGGCGATGCACTATTATTACGATGTGCCGAAATATCCGCTGCCGGAAAAACGCTTTGGTGTATTTGAGCATGATGTACTGGTAAAACGTCCAATCGTGCGCGGCTTTGATGATGTATTCTATGCGCCGCATTCCCGTCATACCGAGTTCCGCGCGGAAGATATCGCAAAAGTGGATGACGTAGAGATTATTGCCCAGTCGGAAGAAGCCGGTGTGTATCTGGTGGCAAGCAAAGACGGCCGCCGGGTGTTTGTATCCGGTCACTGTGAGTATGACCCGTTAACACTGGATGCCGAGTATCGCCGTGATGTGAATCTGGGCAAACCGATTAACGTGCCGAAAAACTATTATCCGAATGATGATGATACCAAAGCGCCGATTGTGCGCTGGAGAAGCCACGGCAATCTGCTGTTTGCCAACTGGCTCAACTATTATGTATATCAGGAAACACCATACGATTTATCCAGTTTAGACAAAGAATAGGGGCGTGCTGTATGGCTCAGATTTTAATTTTTGACGGTGCTATGGGCACGATGCTGCAGGCAAGAGGCTTAGCTCCCGGGCAGAGCCCGGAAGAGCTCAACCTGACTATGCCTGAGGTGGTGGAAAGTGTTCATCTGGATTATTTAAACGCCGGCGCCGACATTGTAATCACTAATACCTTCGGCGGAAGCCGGTTAAAATTAAAAGAATATCATCTGGAGGACCGTGCCGCAGAAATCAACCGCCGTGCCGTGGAAATCGCGCGCGGTGCCTGTGAAAAAGCAGGCCGTGGTATGGTTGCGGCTTCTCTGGGGCCTACCGGTCATTTTGTAACTCCGGTGGGGGACACATCGTTTGATGATATGTATGCCGTTTATCTGGAACAGGCAGAGGCGATTGCCTCCGCGAAACCCGATTATTTTCTGCTGGAAACCTTCAGCGATTTAGGGGAAATCCGCGCGGCGCTGTTAGCCTGTCTGGATGCGGGAAACCGTGAAATTCCGGTAATCTGCAGTATGACTTATACCAGCGGCCGTACCTTAACGGGGGTAAGCCCTGCGGTAGCCGCGGTGACGCTGGAAGCCCTGGGGGCATCGGTTATCGGGTGTAACTGCTCCGGCGGGCCGGATGAACTGCAGCAGGTGATTGTTGAGTTAGCCCGTTATACGGAGCTTCCGTTGGTGGCACAGCCTAATGCCGGGCTGCCGCTTATGGTAGATGGCAAGGTGCAGTATCCATTAGGTGCAGAGCAGTTTGCCGAAGAAATGAAAAAATTCCTGCCGTATCAGACAGCATTTTTAGGCGGCTGCTGCGGCACAACACCAGAGCATATTGCATGTCTGTGCCGGGCGGTAGAAGGCTGTGAGGCAGCTCCACGCACCGTGGAAGCCCTTGGCCGTTTATCCTGCCGGGAGCATATTGTAGAAATCGGCGGGAATACTCTGCCGAAAATGATTGGCGAACGCATTAACCCGACTGCCCGCAAAAAGCTGGCACAGGGTCTGCGCGACGGCAATCTGGATATGATTGAAAAAGAAGCGGAGATGCAGGCAGAGGCCGGTGCGCATATTCTGGATGTCAATGTGGGTACCCACGGCATCGATGAAGTGCAGGTAATGGCCGATGTATTAACTCTGCTGCAGCAGAGCACCAGTATTCCGCTGTGTCTGGACTCTACCAAGCCCGATGTGCTGGAAACTGCGCTGAAACTGTATCAGGGCAAGGCGTTAATCAACTCGGTGAACGGCGAAGAAGCCAGCATGAAGAATATTCTGCCGCTGGCAAAACGCTATGGTGCCGCGGTGGTAGCATTAACCTTAGATGAAAACGGTATTCCGGCAAAAGCGGAAGGCCGCCTTGAAATTGCAAAACGTATTGTAGCGGCCTGCGAACAGTATGGCATTAAGCGTCAGGATATTTATATCGACAGTCTGGTACTCACTGTCGGCACCGATATCAACGGACCAAAGGAAACCCTCCGCACCATGGAGCTGATTCGGGAATATCTGCCGGGTGTCAATCTGCTTTTAGGGGTCAGCAATGTATCTCACGGGCTGCCGAACCGGCCAAAACTGAACAGTGCTTTTTTAGCAATGGCAATCGGCAAAGGTCTGGATTTATCTATCATCAATCCACTGGATGAAATGATGAAAAATGCATGGCAGAGCGCAGCGCTGTTAACGGGTCGCGATGAAAATGCCGAAAACTATCTGCAGTTAAACAGTGAACAGGCTGTGAATACCGCTCCGGTTGCGGCAGATGAAACGCCGAGCCTGGAACTTGTAACCCGTTATGTGGTAAAAGGCAGTTCCGGTATTGCCAAAGTGGTGCAGGCGCTGTTAGACAGCGGCATGGAAGCTATGACCATCATCAATGACGGGCTGATCAGAGGCCTGAATGAAGTGGGCGAGAAGTACGAGAAAGGTGTATTTTTCCTTCCACAGCTGATGCGCAGTGCAGAGGTCTCCCAGCAGGCATTTGACCTGTTAGAAGGCTATTTACAAAGCGGAGAAGGGTTCCAGAAAGGGACTCTGGTTATTGGTACTGTAAAAGGCGACATCCATGACATCGGCAAAAACATGGTAGCGGTTATGGTGAAAAACCACGGCTATCGTGTGATCGATTTAGGCAAAAATGTACCGGCGGAAAGCTTTGTGGAGGCGGTTGTGGAGCATAAGGCAGAGTTTCTCGGCTTAAGCGCGTTGATGACCACCACCATGCAGGAGATTCCGGCAGTGATTGCGCTTCTGCGTGAAAAATCACCGCAGACAAAGGTTATCATCGGCGGTGCGGTTATCACAGAAGAATTTGCACAGGAAGCCGGTGCCGATGGCTTTGGCCGCGATGCGGTACAGACTGTGAAGCTGATGGATGAATTTCTGAACGTAAGATAATATGCGACAGAATGGAACGCATATAGACGTAATATAGAAAGAAGGTGCTGCCCGTTGTTAAGAGAACAGCTGGAACAGAAAAATTTTGTTGTGACCATGGAGGTAGATCCTCCTCGTGGAGCAGATCCATGGCCGGTATTTCTGGCCATTCACGATTTAGCGGATAAACTGACAGCGGTGAATATTGCCGACAGCCCGACAGCAAAACTGCGTATGAGCCCGATTGCGTTAGCTCATCTGGTACAGGCACAGCTCAAACTGGAAACCATTTTTCACTTAACCTGCCGTGACCGCAACCTGATGGGGCTGCAGGCAGAGCTTTTAGGCGCACATGCCATGGGGGTACGCAATATTCTTACTTTAACCGGTGACCAGCCGGAACTGGGTGACCATCCCGATGCCTCCGGCGTATTTGATGTGGATTCCAAAGGTCTGGCGCAGATGGCGGCAAGTCTCAATCTGGGGCAGGACTATTACGGGCGTGAACTGGATAACGGAACTAATTTCTTTATCGGTGCGGTAGCCAACCCGGCCATGAAGGATATTGCCCATGAAGCCGAACGGGTACACGAAAAAATCGCCCATGGCGTACAGTTTTTCCAGACCCAGCCGGTTTACAGTGTAGAGCAGGTGGAACGGTTTGCAGCGGCGGTGAATACCGATGTGCCGTTTATTTATGGCATTATGCCGTTAAAAAGCGTAAAACAGGCGCATTATATGAACGAGAATGTGCCGGGCGTGCACGTGCCCGATGAAATGATTGCTATTTTAGAAAAAGAGGGTGCCGAAGGCGGCATGCGCTATATTCAGGACTTAGTGCAGAAGCTGAAACCGATTGCAGCCGGCATTCATATTTTTCCGATGCGGCAGTATCAGCTGGCAGAACGCATCATCGAGGTACTGTAAATGGGTGTTGTACAGCATTTGCAGAAATTTCATGTCCCTTTTGATGCAGAAAGTTTTATCGCAGCCCATAAGGGCTGTCCCGATGACCCGGAACTGCTTCGCGAACTCTGGAAACTGGTAAAGCCTGCAGTATTCTGGCGGGAAGAACCGATTCAAAGCAATGATGGCGATATCGTAACACTTGGCAATGGAGAACTTTCCATTGCCAGCTGTTATGTGGCAAAAGGGCTGGCAGAGTGTCAGAAAGCGGCTATTCTGGCATTGACCATTGGCCCGCAGCTTCCGGCAGAGGCGCAGCGTGCAGCCGCAAACGGGGAGCTTTATCGCAGCTCGGTAGCCGATTATCTTGGCTCCCATGCGGTGGAGATGTTTGCCGATGCGTTCTGTCAGTATCTGCAGCAGCAGGCTCTTTCAAAAGGGCAGTATGCAACCCTGCGCTACAGTCCCGGTTACGGAGACTGGGCGTTATCGGCTCAGCCGGATGTATTCCGCTTTTTAAATCAATGCAAGGGACAGATTACCCTCAGCGAAAATTTCCTGATGGAGCCGGTAAAAAGTATTACTGCTGTTATCGGCTGGAGCAGCCAGTGGCAGAAGCCCGAATATCCGCATGGAGAACACAACGCCTTCTGCAACGGGGGGCATAATTGTGCGGCCTGTGTTACATGGGCCTGCCGAAAAGAAAAACGATAAGAAACGTGTCTTGACTATTAAAATTATGTGCTGTAAACTAGAATAGTTAGGGCACTTTTTCGATTATGAGTCAGTTTTTGATGAAACGAAAAGTAAAATATGCAAAAGAGGAAGTGAGTCAGATGGATCTTGGGCCCGGTCGAGCGAGAAACTGCAAACAAATGAAATCTGACTCACTATTTTTGTGTCGATAGAGCACCTGTCGATAAAATAGAAAAATGGTGAGTCGCAGGAGGGAAACACTGTGAAAGCCATTTACAAAACGTCGTTAGAAGACGGACGGCTGGAAGAAATCAGCGAATACTGTGACGGCAACTGGGTATGCCTGATCAGTCCGACTGCAGAAGAAGTGCGGGATGTCAGTGAACATTTCGAAATTGAACTGCAGGACATGATTTCGGCACTGGACGAAGACGAAAGAGCCCGTGTCGACGATGACGACGATTACACATTAATTATCATTGACGTTCCGTACCGCGAAGAGGAAGACGGCCGCGACGGGTATGGAACTGTGCCGCTTGCTATCATTCTGGGTGATAAAGGCAGAAAATATATTATCACCATCTGTCTGCGGGAGCTGCAGCTGTTAGATGATTTCCGCAACGGCCGCATTAAAAAATTCTACACCTACAAGAAAACACGCTTTATTATTCAGCTTCTGTACCGCAATGCAACCTACTATCTGCAGTATCTGCGTATGTTA
>JAFOFM010000006.1 GCA_017387265.1 Peptococcaceae bacterium
AAACAGAATAGCGTGCGCGGATATCTGCTTCTGGAAGATGGCATATTAACACTAAAAGATTTAGACAATACGGTAGAACAGAAATTGTCTATCTAACTGAAAGAATTAAATAGAGCAGTGAAAATATAAAAGACCAGTAGAGAAATTTCTCTACTGGTCTTACTTTTTATCAGAAATATATCTTACTGTCCGATAATCTGTTCAATTTCATCGGATTTCAGGAAGCGCAGAAATTCTTCGCTGGCCTGTGTTTTGAATTTTTTCTTGTGATAGATAATACGGAAGGTACGGGTGAATTCGTCCTCTTTTAAGTTAATAGTGTGCAGCATGCCGGTTTTGGTTTTGTCCTGCACGGCCCATTTGGAGAGAATCGAGATACCTAAACCGCTTTCTACTGCCGCTTTGATTGCGGAGGAGCTGCCCAGCTCCATAATAATGTTCAGATTATTTGCTGAGAAACCGGCTTTTTTCAGGTGCTGTTCGATTTCTACACGGGTACCGGAACCTTTTTCACGGGAGATGAACGGGAATTTATCCAGTTCAAATACCGAGATGGTGTCCAGATTAGCCCATGGGTGATTGGTGCTGGTTACCAGCTGTAAGTGGTCGGTCAGGAATGGAATGGATTCCAGATCTTTACCGATTAATGGACCTTCGATTAAACCGATATCCAGAGTGGTGTCGTGAATAGAGGCTTCGATATCTTCTGAGTTGGAAACTTCCAGACTCAGCTCTACATCCGGATACATATTTTTGAAAGCGCCCAGAATGTATGGTGCAATATATTCACCGATGGTAGTGCTGGCGCCGATTTTTAATTTGCCTTTAATGTTGCTGGTTAAATCCTGCATTTCCCGTTCCAGTTCCGCCTGCAAACGGTTCATTTCATTTGCGTATTTTAAAAGCAGATGACCGGCGTCGGTCAGGATAATATTACGGCTGACACGGTCGAACAGTCTGGTGCCGTAGTATTCTTCCAGCATCTGAATCTGGAAGCTAACCGCAGGCTGTGTCAGGAATAAAGCTTTTGCCGCTTTGGAAAAGCTTTTTTTCTCAACGACGGTCAGGAAAACCCGAATACTGTCATTTAACATTTATTTCATCTCCTATGCATCAGAGGGATCTTAGTTTTCCAGAATACATTTGATGTTTTCAACATCGAGGAAGTCCAGGAACTTGCCGGTAGCTTCCGACTGGAATTTTTCGTTGTTTAAAAGAATATTGAAATTACGTTTCAGTGTTAAACCTTCAATGTTTAATGCCACTACTTTGCCGGTTCTTACTAAATCCTGAATTGCCCATTTGGAAATAGTCGAGATGCCTAAGCCGCCCATAATAGCGGATTTAATGGAGGTGGTGCTGCCCAGCTCCATAACAATGTTGAGGTCTTCAATGTCGAAATCAGCATCAATCAGAGCCTGTTCAAAAATCAGACGGCTGCCGGAACCCGGTTCGCGTGTAATATATGGGAGTGTTTTTAATTCTTCCAGTGTAATAGATTCTTTTGAAGCCAGTGGATGATCAGCTGGCATAGCTAAAACCAGTTCGTCTTCCAGGAATGCCAGTGTTTCCATGGATTCTGTTAAGTCCAGAGGCCCTTCGATGATTCCTAAATCAAATGCTTTGGTTCCTACCGCGGTTCCGATATCTTTGGTATTCATAATCTGAATGGTTACATTTACATCAGGATAATCCTGTTTAAAGCTGCCTACCACATAAGGCAGGATATATTCCCCGATTGTTGTGCTTGCACCGATTAACAGTTCACCTTTTACATGCCCTGTCAGCTGCTGCATATTGCGTTCCAGTTCGGCCTGCAGATTATTCATATGGACTGCATAGTCCAGAAGCAATTCACCTGCAGCAGTTAATTTTACATGGCGATTTACGCGGTCAAATAACATGGTCTGGTAATATTGCTCTAATGTCTGAATCTGAAAGCTGACAGCTGGCTGTGTCAAGGAAAGTGCTTTAGCAGCTTTAGAGAAATTCTTTTTATCAGCAACAGTGATAAATACGCGCATGCTGTCACTTAACATAATATCCCTCCTGTAAAAATCTGAATAAAAATTTCTAATCGTCTTATTCGTTGCATATCATATCTATAATAATATAACAAAAAAAATCTGATTTGTAAATGAAGTTGGAAAAAATAGTACTGTTTTTTTGCAGAAAAAGGGAACAGAAAGTCGTAAAACACTGTATATACGGGCTTTTGAGGAAAATGTCGCAATAATAATAAATGGAAATTGCAGCTATAGTTTTCTTTGAGAAAAAAAGAACGAATGATAAAGATAGTTTATCCGAATCCATAAATAAAAAACTGACTGAAGGTTTTGCGGCTCCAGTCAGTTTATATGCTTTAAAAATAAATTCTATTTGTTGCAACGACTGTTATGAAAGTTTGAAAGTTCGAGAGCAGTCGTCTTTAACTTTGTGTTCAGAAAAATCAGTTTCCCTGCGCCAGTGTTTTTAATACGCTCTGGAAGTGTTCCGGAATTGGTGCTTCGAAATAGAGTTCTTCGCCGGTACGTGGATGCACAAAGCCCAATGCATAGGCGTGCAGTGCCTGACCAGGGAAATCAAGGTTGTTTTTGCGTGTTCCGTAAAGCGGATCCCCAACCAGCGGATGACCGAGGTACGCCATGTGTACACGAATCTGATGGGTGCGGCCGGTTTCCAGGCGGCATTCAATAAAAGTATTTTTCGCAAAACGCTCTTTTACGTAATAATGGGTACGTGCCTCTTTGCTGTTTTTAAAGGTTACAGCCATTTTTTTGCGATCGACTTCATGACGGCCGATTGGTGCATCCACCAGCCCTGCCGGTTCGCTGATAACGCCCTGTACCAGTGCGTAGTAGGCGCGTTTAATCGAATGAGCCTTTAATTGTTCGGCTAAGTGCTGGTGTGCCAGATCGTTTTTTGCAATCATCAGCAGACCAGAGGTATCTTTGTCGATGCGGTGCACAATACCGGGACGCATTTTACCGTTGATGCCGGATAAATCGGTGCAATGAGCCAGAAGCCCGTTTACCAGTGTGCCGCTGTAATGGCCGTGTGCCGGGTGTACAACCAGGCCGACCGGTTTGTTTACGATCAGTAAGTCGGAATCCTCATAGACAATATCCAGATCCATTGGTTCCGGCTGGCGTTGAGAAGGAGATAGAGGTTGTATAATCGGCATA
>JAFOFM010000067.1 GCA_017387265.1 Peptococcaceae bacterium
ATGGGGATGCGTGGTCTGGGACAGATTGATTTTCTGTGCCGGATTGCAGAACCGGATTGCGGTCTGATTACGAATATCGGGAAAACCCATTGTGAACTGCTTGGCTCACAGGAAAATATTGCTCAGGCGAAATGCGAACTGTTGCCATATATCAAAGAAAACGGTATAATTGCTCTGAACAAAAAAGATGCACCGTTTTTAGAACCATGGCTTTCTACCTGCAAAGGGAACGTTGTGTGGTACGATGCAGAGGGCAAATCCGGTGATTACTGGGCAGATGAAATCAGTCAGACGGAAGATGGAATTCGATATCGTCTGCATAATGGAGAATATCAGCAGGAGATTGCGCTGCAGGTGCAGGGGATTCATAATGTATCTAACAGTCTGGCGGCGATTGCTATTGCCCGTCAGCTGGGTGTAACCTGGGAGCAGGTTGGAGAATGCCTGCAGAAGGCAAAACTGACAGGTATGCGACTGGATATTACGGTGTCAGATGCCGGGATTACCGTTATCAATGATGCTTATAATGCTAATCCGGATTCTATGAAAAGTGCATTGTCTGTGCTGATGCAGCGTAAAGGAAATCGCAAAATTGCAGTGCTGGGCGATATGTATGAACTCGGAAAATATGAACAGGAGAGTCATCGTGAAGTAGGGCGTGCAGCGGCAGAACTGCAGGTGGATTATGTGATTGCAGTTGGTGCTTTAGGACGCCTGATTGGAGAAGAAGCACAAGCAGCAGGCTGCCCGGTTGCCCTGGCAGAAACCAATGAACAGGCAATCGCGTATCTGAAACAATATGCGGTTTCGGGTGATGTGGTACTGGTAAAAGGCAGTCGTGGTATGCAGATGGAGCAAATTGTACAGAACTTGATGGGGTGAATTTATGTGGCAGCTGGCAGTAGCCTTTGCAATTAGTCTTGGAACATGTTTAATTATCGGGCCGGTATTGATTCCGGCTCTGCGTCGTTTAAAATTCGGGCAGAGTGTCCGTTCTGACGGACCGCAGAGTCATTTACAGAAACAGGGCACACCAACTATGGGCGGTGTAATGTTTTTCTTCAGTATGATTCTGGGAACTGTTTTTCTTGCGGGAAGCTCTAGTGTGGCATGGTTTATGCTGGTTTGTGCACTGGGTTTTGGCTTTATCGGTTTTATCGATGACTATATTAAAATTGTAAAAAAACGTTCGCTGGGTCTGACTGCGAAACAGAAACTGCTGGCTCAGCTGGTATTTTCTATCGTACTGGCTTTTGCGGCCGATTATATCGGTATCAGTACAGCGGTGACAATTCCGCTTCTGGGCTGGAATGTAGAGCTGGCAGTGGGATATGCTTTCTTCGTTGTATTCCTGCTGGTTGGCACAACTAATGCGGTTAACCTGACTGACGGGCTGGATGGTCTGGCTTCCGGTGTTACTCTGATTGTAGCACTGGGCTATGTTCTGATCGGTTACATGAGTGGTAATATGTCGGTTATGGTGTTTGCAGCTGTGCTGATGGGCAGCTGTCTGGGTTTCCTGGTATTTAATCATCATCCGGCAAAAGTATTCATGGGTGACACCGGTTCTCTGGCACTAGGCGGTGCAGTGGCTGCTTTGGCTATTGTAACAAAAACAGAACTGCTGCTGCCTTTAATCGGGATTATTTATGTAGCAGAGACAATGTCGGATATTATTCAGGTTAGTGTGTATAAAAAGAAAAAAGTACGTGTTTTCAAGATGGCTCCGCTGCATCATCATTTTGAACTGTGCGGCTGGTCTGAATGGAAAGTTGTGCGTGTATTCTGGGCAGTGACAGCAGCGGCTGTGCTGCTGACCCTGCTGTGTTATAATATTACACTAATGAATTTATAAAAATATGATTGGTGAAAATCTGACTAGAAAATAAGTAATAAAGAGTAAAAAACGGGGTGTAGAACATGGGCGATAAAGTATTGGTAATCGGTGCGGCACGCAGCGGTCTGGCAGGTGCAGAGTTCCTGGCAAAACAGGGGAATGAGGTTGTATTGACTGATATGAAGCAGGCGGTACAGGTGGACAATCTGGCAGAGCTGGGTGTATCTTTCGTGTGGGGCGAACAGCCGGATGTGGAAGCAATCAAGCCGGATTATATTGTAATGAGTCCTGGTGTTCCGTTAACCATCCCGCCTGTAAAATATGCTAAAGAGCATAGTATTCCGGTTATCGGGGAACTGGAGCTGGCATATCGTAATTGCAAAGCGCCGTTTGCAGCCATTACCGGCACAAACGGGAAAACAACAACAACAACCTTAATTGGTGAACTGATGAAAAAAACAGGCCGTCAGGTATTTGTGGGCGGCAATATCGGTGTACCGATTATCACATATGCCGATAAACTGCAGGAAGAAGATATTGTGGTTGCAGAAGTCAGCAGCTTTCAGCTGGAGACTGTGGAAAGCTTCTGCCCGCATCTGGCTCTGATGATTAATCTGACACCGGATCATCTGGATCGTCATGGAGATATGGCCGGCTATCTGGCAGCAAAGGCTAGAATTTTTGAAAACCAGAAGGAATCCGACTATCTGGTGTTAAATTATGATGATGAAGCATTGCGTGAACTGGCGCCTCAGAGTCGCGGAAAAGTGATATTTTTCAGCCAGAAACATAAACTGGAGGAAGGCGTTTATCTGGATGGCAGCCAGGTAATGCTGGCATTAAACGGAGAGAGTCTGTTTATCTGTAATGCTGATGAAATCGCAATAAAAGGGAAACATAATCTGGAGAATGCGATGGGGGCCATTGCATTTGCGTATCTGAGCGGTGTCCGTGCAGAGGATATTCGTGATGTGCTGATGACATTCCAGGGCGTAGAACATCGTCTGGAACCGGTACGCACATTAAATGAAGTCCTGTATATCAATGACTCAAAAGGTACCAACCCGGATTCCACAATCAAAGCGATTGAAGCGTATGATCGTCCGATTGTGATTATTCTTGGCGGTAAAAATAAAGGTGTTCCATTCACAGAACTGGCTGGTCTGGTGAAAGAGCGTGTAAAAAAAGCAGTTCTTGTAGGGCAGGCTAAAGAAGAACTGGCCGAAGCTCTGGATGCCGCTGATTTTAATGACTATGTAAGAACCGAAAGCTTCGAGGAAGCCGTAACAAAAGCGGCGGAACTGGCCGAGCCAGGTGATATTGTGTTATTATCGCCGGCATGCACAAGCTGGGATATGTTCAGCAGTTTTGAAGAACGCGGCCGTCTGTTTAAAAAGCTGGTTATGGAACTATAAACAGAAGGATTATATAAAATCGAAAGGGAAGGATGGTGGACGATATGGAACGAAGAGGACCGGCAGATTTGCTGCTGTTTTTTATCATGCTGGTACTGCTGGCAGTCGGGCTGATTATGGTACTCAGTTCCAGTTCGTATGATGCCATGCTGACCTACGATGACTCGCTATATTATTTTAAACGACAGCTGATTTTTATGCTTGGCGGTTTTTTTGTCATGTTTCTTATGATGAATATTTCGCCGGCGTTTGTAAAAAGTCTGGTAGCTCCGGTTATGCTTGTCTGTATTGTTATGCTGTTTCTGGTGCCTTTTATCGGTATTGAGGTAAATGGGGCAAGACGCTGGCTTGGTGTGGGCAGTATCCGCTTTGCGCCGGCCGAAGTGGCAAAACCGGTTGTTATTGTGTTTTTTGCCATGTGGCTGACATCATTAGGGAAGAAAAATCTGCAGACATTAAAAGGCTTTGTTTATACGCTGATGGTTTTAGCAATTATACCGGTTCTGGTAGTAATTGAAGACCTGGGGACGGCAATTGCTATTGCAGGGGCGTTAGTATGTATGATGATTGCGGCAGAGGTGCCGTGGAAATATCTGCTGGGAACTATGGGTATTGGCTTTGCCGGTGTGGTAGCGATGATTGCAGTAAAGCCATACCGTATTAAACGAATTCTGGTGTGGCTGGATCCGTTTTCGGACCCGCTGGGCAATGGCTATCAGGCAGTGCAGTCGCTGTATGCTCTGGGTTCGGGCGGTCTGTTTGGCGTGGGGCTTGGTGCCAGCCGTCAGAAACTCATGCATCTTCCGGAGCGGCATACAGACTTTATCTTCTCGATTATCGGGGAGGAACTGGGCTTTATTGGAGCCGCATTTGTTATTTTGTTATTTGCATTGTTTATCTGGCGTGGATTTTATATTGCAACCCATCTGGATGACAAATTTAAATCGCTGACTGCGTTCGGGCTGACTGCCGTTATCGGAATTCAGGCGATGATTAATATCGGGGTAGCGGTAGGGTTCCTGCCGGTTACCGGGATTACACTGCCGTTTATCAGTTACGGCGGTACTTCTCTGGTGTTCATGCTGGCGACGGTAGGGTTCCTGCTGAACATGTCCAGATATATGAAACAGTAAAAGGTGGTAGAGGCTATGCGTATTCTGCTGGCAGGCGGCGGTACAGGCGGGCATATTTACCCGGCTCTGGCCATTGCGGAACGATTAAAGGATTTACATCCGGAATGTGAAATTTTATATGTAGGGACAAAAAAAGGTCTGGAAAACCGGATCGTGCCGCAGCGTGGCGTTCCGTTTCAGACCATTGCCGTGGAAGGGCTTCCTCGAAAAATCAGTCCGGTTCTAGTGAAAGCGGTAGGAAGAGCCATTGGCGGATGCATGGATGCCAGAAAGATTGTAAAACAGTTTCAGCCGGATCTGGTAATCGGCACAGGCGGTTATGTGTGCGGTCCGGTTGTTCTTTCTGCTCATCTGGCAGGCGTGCCTGCAATGATTCATGAAC
>JAFOFM010000068.1 GCA_017387265.1 Peptococcaceae bacterium
AAAAGCGGATGCCGTTTAAATCCGGCGATTTCATCCAGCGGTTTCAGTACAAACAGCCGGTTCTGCATATCAATATGCGGAATGGTTAATGTTTCCGTACTCATGATGATATCATCATACAGCAGAATGTCTAAATCAATAGTGCGCGGCCCCCAGTGAATGGTGCGTTCACGGCCAAGACGCTGTTCAATCGCATGCAGCGTATCTAAAAACTGCTGCGGACTCTGCAGGGTTTTCACTTCCAGGCAGCCGTTTAAAAATTCCGGCTGGTCAGTATACCCGTACGGAGCTGTCACAAAAAGGCTGGAGCCTTTTACAATCTGGCAGTCACGCTGTTCGTTCAATAACAGCATAGCATTGCGAATCAGGGCTTCCCGGTTTCCCATATTGCTGCCGATTCCCACATATACAGTATGCCATGCCCGTTCTACTGCCACCGATACATATTCAAAAGGCAGCATAATCGGTGCATTCGGTTTTTTTACTTCCAGCTCAATTTTCTGAATCAGCGGGAATTTGAGCAGAATTTCTCTTGCCAGTACATCAGCCACCGTTTCAATTAATCGAAAGGTGTGCTGTTCCATCAGTTCTTTTATAAAATAACACACTTCCCCGTAATTGACCGACAGCGTCAGATCATCCTGCTGTGCAGCTTTCGCTGCATCCACATACAGTTTTGCACAAACCACAAATTTCTGTCCCAGTTTATTTTCTTCTGGAAATACCCCGTGACGGGCATAAATCTCCAGATTTTCAATACAGATTTTATCCATGTCTGATTACCTCCATCATGCGGATGGCTCGCACATTTTCTTTTATATCGTGTACCCGTACAAAATTCCAGCCTGCCTGCACAGCTAATACCGTGGTTACTAAAGTGCCTTCCAGCCTCTCATCCACCGGTAAATCCAGAGCCAGACCAATCATAGATTTCCGGGAAGTCCCCAGCAGCATCGGACAGTCCAGCTGGTTAAAAGATTCTAAATTCTGCATCACACACAGATTCTGCTCATAGGTTTTCGCAAACCCTATGCCCGGATCCAGTATTATATTCTGCCTTGCAATCCCGGCGCTTAACGCAGTATCCACACTGTTCTGCAGCGTTTTTATGCAGTCATGCAGAAAATTCTGATATTCTTTTCCGTTCTGGTTATGCATCAGACAGCACACTGCGCCGGCCTCTGCAATAACATGAGCCATAGACGAATCATGCTGCAGTCCCCAGATATCGTTTACCATGTGTGCACCGCCTGCAAGCGCCGCTTTTGCTACCGATGCCTTATACGTGTCAATAGAAACCGGTACATCAAACCGTTTTGTAATCGCCTCAATCACCGGTACAACGCGCGCAATTTCCTCGCCATCATCAATCACCGTATGTCCCGGACGGGTAGATTCCCCGCCTACATCAATGATATCGGCACCTTCGTTCAGCATGGTTTCCACACGGTTCAGCACCGCATCCATCGACAGATACCTGCCGCCGTCCGAAAAAGAATCCGGTGTCACATTGAGAATCCCCATGACATAGGTATGGTCTTTCAGATCAAACACCCGGCTGCCGATTTTCATACTCTGCTGCATGATGCCACCTCCTGTGCATTGCTGTGTTTCTATCCACTCAGTAAAGAATTGTTTTATTGCGTTTTTCTTCGTTCCATTTGCATTCTGCCTGGGCAGCGCACTGAAAACAGCAGCGGCTCAGTTTATCTGCCTGATACAGAACACGCGCCAGAATGCTCTGCCGTTCCAGCGCATCGCCATGCTGGCTGATTGCTTCCGCAATCATAGCGGTTTCCTCTTCCGTGTAGCCGGCATCGGGCAGAATCTGCACGGCCAGTTCCGCACTGGCTTTGTGATGCGGGATATTTTCCTCATACTGACGGTATCGGCCTAAATCATGCAGTAGCGCCGCGCCATATACAATTTCTTTTTTCAGCGAAAGATTCTGTTCCAGCACCATAATCCATGCAATACGCGCCACATCCAGCAGATGATCCAGCCGATGACAGCAGAAAATGCGTTCCTTTTCCAGTTCGGTAACACGCTGCAGCCCGTACTGAAATCTGCTATCCTGTAAAATAGCATCAATCTGCTTCATATTTGGTTTTATCCAGTCCATGCTGCACCTCTTTCTGCACACTCATATCGATTATCCATATGCATTACCGCATTCTGTACGGCATCAATGGTCGATAACGACCCAAAGGATACGATAATCGTATCTCTGTCTTCATTCTCTTTAGCCCGTAAAAATACCTGCTTTACGGCATCTTCCGCGCTGTCGGCAGAAAATACCTCCCGATAATACGGACGAACGGCTTCCGCCAGTTCTTTCGCACCCAGCCCTCGTTCCAGTTCCGGTGCAAAGCAATAAATTGTATCACTGCACACACGCATAATGCGTGCAATTTCCTCGTACTGTTTATCTTTGAATACACCCATCAGCAGATAAATGGTACTGTCTGCAAAATGGCTCCGCAATGTATCTGCCAGCGCCTGTGCCCCGGCAGGGTTATGCGCACCATCTACAATCACGGTCGGATTTGTGTGAATCATCTCAAACCGGCCAGCCCATGCTGCATTTTTTAACCCATTCAGCATCGCGGTTTCTGTTAACACCGGTTCTGTTTTCTGCAATACACGAAGCGTTTCCAGAGCAATCACCGCATTGCTGCACTGATAATCCCCCAGAAGACGGATTGCCAGATCCGTTCCTCTGTAAGTAAACTGCTGACCGTTAAGGTTCCACTGCCGGTTCTGAACATCTGCCTCGCTGCACAGCACCGGATCCACACCGCATTTCTTACAGCAGCCCAGCAGCACATCCAGAACTTCTGCTTTTTGCGGTCCAAGCACAACCGGACATCCAGGCTTTATAATGCCGCCTTTTTCTGCTGCAATTTCTTCCAGCGAACCGCCCAGCATAGCTGTATGGTCCAGACTGACAGGCGTAATTACCGATACAGCCGGTTTTTTTATAACATTCGTGGAATCCAGCCGCCCGCCCATGCCGGTTTCCAGCAGTACATAGTCACAATTCTGCTGTTTAAAATATAAAAATGCAATGGCCGTTTCTACTTCAAACACGGTGGGCACTTCCAGATTCTGCGCCTCCATCTGTTCGCAGGCATGCTGCACTATTTTCAGCAGACCGGCAAAATCCGCTTCTGCCATCCATATCCCGTTTATCTGAAAGCGTTCCAGATATCCATACAGTGTAGGTGAAATATACCGCCCCACACGCAGCCCGGCTTTTTGCAGCGCACTGTCTAAAAACGCACAGACCGAGCCTTTGCCATTGGTGCCTGCCACATGAACACAGCGCAGCGCATCCTGCGGATTGCCCAGTATATCCAGCAGTGCTGTAATACGTTCCAGTCCCAGTGCAATGCCTTTTGTATTTAACTGATTGATATATACCATTGCTTCTTCGTAATTCATACCAACAATTCCTGTTCTGCAAGTTTGTTTCTGCACACTGGCAGAAAAATCTGTAACTTTTATTGTATCATGCCGGAAAATTTCTGTATAGCCTGAAGCCATGCAAAATATTGCGTTCCAGCCCGGGATTTTGCTATAATATTCGTTATGTAAATGATAATTCGTTTGTAAAGGAGCCGAAACCTATGCTGGGAACCATCGTCAATGTATGTACTATTCTTGCAGGCAGCACCATCGGCAGTATTGTTCGCAAAGGAATCAAAGAAGAATATTCTGGAGCCTTATTTACGGCTATGGGCTTAGCCGCCACCGCATTAGGGATTAACGCCATCGTCAGCAATATGCCGAACAGTCAGTATCCGGTTTTATTTATTGTCAGCCTGGCAGCCGGAAGTCTGACTGGCACTATTCTGGATATTAACGGCCGTTTTCAGAACTTAGCCGGAAAATTCGGAACATCTCAGCTGGCACAGGGGCTTGCCACTGCTGTTTTATTATTCTGCATCGGGACCTTATCGATTTTAGGGCCGATTCAAAGTGCCTTATATAACGACCACACCTATCTGCTAACCAATGCCACACTGGATTTCGTAACCTCTATGGTTCTGGCCTCCACCTACGGCATCGGCATTGCCTTATCCGCCATTGTATTATTTTTATGGCAGGGCAGTATTTATCTGTGTGCCGGATTTCTGGCTCCGTTTCTGTCAGCAGAACTGCTCACCGAAATTTCCATCATCGGGGGAATTTTAATTGCCAGCTCCGGTATCGGGATTTTAGGCATTAAGGACTGCAAAACACTTAACATGCTGCCGGCTCTGCTGGTTCCGGCAGTCTGGTTTCTTCTGAAAGGTTTTATTGGTCTCTAATAATAAAAATATAAAATAAAAGCTGAACATTGCATTTCTGCCACCCTCTTGAAATGTACATCTGCACGAATCCGTCTCTCGCGGTATGGACTTCGTCCGCCGCTTCTAAGACGAATCAGGGCATCTGTTTATTTCAATCTCGACACGCAGAAATCAATGTTCAGCTTTTTTAATTTCTATAATAACAACCAATGCAATTAAAACCACTCTTCCGCTTCACAGCTTCGAGACAGTTCATCGATTCTTCTTTCCAGTTCCTCTACCTTCTGAACCAGCTCCATCATCAGACTTATCGGCATGCTATGTTCATACAATAGCCTGTTGCACC
>JAFOFM010000069.1 GCA_017387265.1 Peptococcaceae bacterium
AGAGCGATGGTTTCAATATCCTGGCCCAGAAGGGCCGGCTGGATCTGAGCCTGGAAGCGCTGGCTGTGAAAAAGCAGTTCACAGCTCTGTTTTCTGACGATGAGGCAAACAATGCCCTCATGCGTCTGCTGGATGCAGGCTATCAGTTCTAAAAACGATCCCCCGCCGAAACTGGCGGGGGATTTTGCCGTTTGCGGGTCAAAACAGACCGCTTGGGAAAATTCGCAACATTTCTTTTTTCTTTCTGCTATAATAAACAAGAGGTGACCAGTGTGAAATTTAAGATCATCATCGATCCCACAAAAGAAGAGGAAATCGTGGCAACGGTGCATGCCCCTTCTGGACTGACAGAGAAACTGCAGCAGCTAGTGCAGGAATATACCGGCGCAGACCGGGTGGCGGCGTTCCTGGAAGAGGATATCAAAATGCTGCCGTTTGCCGAAATCGCCTGCATCACCGTGCAGGACGGTAAGACCTGGGCGGTGGATCAGACCGGTCAGCGCTACCGGCTGAAGCAGCGGCTGTATGAACTGGAGGCGGTGCTGCCCCCATCCTTTATCCGCATCAACAAATCGGCCCTGGCCAATGAGCAGATGATCGAGCGCTTTGCGGCAAACTTCAGCGGTGCGGTGGATGCGGTGTTCCGGGGCGGCTACCGGGAGTATGTGTCCAGACGCTGCTTTGCCCAAATCAAGCGGAGGTATCGTTTATGAAAAAATATGTATTGGAATTTGTGAAACGGGGGCTGATGGCTGCTTCCGGCGGTCCGCTGATTCTGGCAATCATCTATGGGGTGCTGGAAGCCACCAAGACGGTGACTGTTCTGACCCCCGGAGAAGCCTGTATGGGCATTGTGTTCATTACAGTGATGGCCTTTATCGCTGCAGGAATCACCATGATCTACCAGGTGGAAAGTCTGCCCCTGTCCATGGCGATCCTCATCCATGGGGGTGTGCTGTATCTGGACTATCTGATGATATACCTGCTGAACAGCTGGCTGCCCGGAAATGCTGTGGGGATCTTTACGATCATCTTTTTCGCTGGTTTTGCCCTTGTGTGGCTGGTGATCTACCTGTGCATCCGGGTAAAGACAAAAAAACTTAACGAAAAAATGAAGGCACGGCAATGAGCATTGTGAAAGGGAGCAAAACACTATGGACGCCATCAGAACGGAAAACCTAACGAAACGATACAAGGATGTGGTTGCGGTTGACAACCTGTGCCTTTCCGTCCGCAGGGGAGAGCTGCTTTCTTTGCTGGGTGTGAACGGCGCAGGTAAAACCACCACCATCAAAATGCTGTCGGGACTTACAAAGCCCACAAGCGGGGATGCTTTTTTGAGCGGGAAAAGCGTTTGTCGGGAGCCCGCTGCCGTGAAAAGCCTGATTGGGGTTTCTCCTCAGGAAACCGCTGTGGCATCCGGCCTGTCTGTGAACGAAAATCTGGAGCTGATCTGCGGCGTTTACGGATTTTCCAAGACCCGGCGGGAGGAAAAAATCGCCCAGCTGACAAAACTGCTGGGCCTGGAGACGGTCTTAAGAAAAAAAGCAGGGAAATTATCCGGCGGCTGGCGGCGCAGGCTGAGTATTGCCATGGCCCTCATCAGCGAGCCGGAGATCCTCTTCCTGGATGAACCTACCCTGGGGCTGGATGTGCTTGCCCGTAGTGATTTGTGGGATTTGATCCGGGATCTGAAAGGGAAGGTCACCATTGTGCTCACGACCCACTATATGGAAGAGGCGGAGGCCCTGTCTGACCGGGTGGCCATTATGAAAGAAGGAAAACTCCTCGTTTGCGACACGGCAGAACAAATCAAAAGAATCGCCGGAACAGATAACTTTGAGCAGGCCTTTATTCAAATCGTCAAGGGGGTGGCAAAATGAGAATGCTGACCTTTGCCCGCAGAGTCACAAAGGAAATACTGACGGACCCCCTTAACCTGGCCTTTGGTCTTGGATTTCCCCTGGTTCTGCTCTTCCTACTCAGTGCGATCCAGGCCAATATTCCGGTGCAGATGTTTGAAATCGGACATTTAACTCCCGGAATCACGGTGTTTGGCCTTGCGTTTATTACGCTTTTTTCTGCTACTATGATCGCAAAGGACCGCAGCAGCGCATTGCTGCAGCGGCTGTACACCACACCTTTGCGGCCTGTGGACTTCATTTTGGGATATACCCTGCCTATCCTGCCCATTTCGAAGTAATCGCAAAAGTTCCTGTAACAACAGAAGATAAAGTCGAAGAAGCTATCAAAGCTGCAAATGAAGCATTCAAAGCATGGAAAGAAGTTCCTCTGCAGAAACGCGTTGGCTATCTGTTCAAACTGCGCGATGTTCTGATTGAACGTAAAGAAGAACTGGCTCAGATTATCGCAACTGACCAGGCAAAAACCATTGCCGATGCTCGCGGCGAAGTAGACCGCGGTATCCAGAACACTGAAGTTGCATGCGGTCTGCCTCTGATGATGCGCGGCGACAAAATTGCTATCAACGGCGATTTAGATGGTGAAATCATTAGAGAACCAATCGGTGTTGTTGGCGGTTTAGCTCCATACAACTTCCCATCTCTGATTTTCGGCTGGTTCGTTCCATTTGCTCTGGGTACCGGTAATACACTGGTTTACAAAGCATCCGAACAGTCTCCAATGTTCATGCAGGAAATTGCTCAGATTTTAGAAGATATCGGTATTCCTGCCGGCGTATTCAACCTGATCAACGGTGACAAACCTGTTGTTACTCAGATGCTGGAAAGCAAAGGCATCAACGCTATGGCATTTGTTGGTTCCTCTAAAGTTGGTCAGATTGTAGCAGAAGGCTGCGCAAAAACAAATAAAAAAGCTATGGTATTAGCTGGTGCGAAAAACACCATGATTGTA
This sequence comes from Peptococcaceae bacterium, assembly GCA_017387265.1. GTDB lineage: Bacteria > Bacillota > Peptococcia > Peptococcales > Peptococcaceae > UBA7185. The sequence continues at coordinate 2,875 of JAFOFM010000069.1, forward strand.
GCAAAAGACGCAAACCTGAAAGGTTTCGCAGACAACTTCAAAAACGCATGCTTCGGTGCTGCAGGCCAGAGATGTATGGCAGCTGCAAACGTAGCAGTTGAAGAAGAAATCTATGATAAAGTAAAAGAAGTTATGCTGGAAGTTGCGAAGAGCGTTAAAGTTGGCAACGCAGTTGACGAATCCACATATATGGGTCCTGTTATCTCCCCTGGCGCTATCGCACGTATCCACAACTACATTGATATCGGTCTGGAAGAAGGCTGCACACTGCTGTTAGACGGCCGTAACCCGGAACTGCCTGAAGAATTCAAAAACGGTTACTTCATCGCTCCAACCATTCTGGAAGGCGTTACTCCAGACATGCGCGTAGCAAAAGAAGAAATCTTTGGTCCAGTTGTTACACTGATTAAAATTAAATCCTATAAAGACGGTATGAAGATCATCAACGATTCCGAATACGGCAACGGCGGCTGCCTGTTTACCGAAAGCGCAATCGTTGCTCAGGACTTCCTGCGTCACACCAACTCCGGTATGATCGGCGTTAACGTAGGTGTTCCAGCTTCCATGCCTTACCTGCCATTCGGCGGTACCAAAGCTTCCCTGATGGGCGGTCAGTATAAAGCACAGATTACAGACTGCGTAGAATTCTTTACAAAACGTAAAGCATGCACCATCCGCTACTACGGTCCAAACGAAGCGTAATTCCCGTTTTAACGTAAAATACAGCCCCGCACGCGACTTCCCTCTCTATCGTGTGCGGGGCTGGTATTTTAGTTTAATCAACGACCTAATTTTATCAACCCGTAAGCTAAAATAATTCAAAAACACACGAAAAAGAGACTGAAAATACCCTGATGAATATCAGGGCATTCCAGTCTCTTTTCGTTATTACAGCATTTTATGCCTTTTATTTTCCTTCTGCCAGTTCTTCTGTGATATCCAGGAATTTATTCATAATCGGAACACAGGTAGCCGCAAACACGCCGCCGGCAATTAACGCGGTCTGTGGTTTTTTCTTGCGGGTTGTGAGTAAACCCACCATAATACCCAGAGCCATGGAGCAAATCTGAAGCAGGGTCAGATCCACTAAATTAGTGCGTTCCACATAAGTTTTTGTGCCTTTCCATAATTTCATCATAAGAATCGCTCCTTTCGGATTAATAGGTCAGCATATCATCCAGTCGTTTTAACAGCATTTCATAACGCGGCCGCATCTCTTCTGCCGAACGGCCGGATGTATAATACGTCACGCTGCCGCTGCCGGTTTCTAAAAGATTATGCCGTTCCAGAACAGCATGCAGATTATTTACCGTTCCGCTGCTGCCATCCAGCATGGTTATTTCACCCGGCAGGATATTATGAAAACTGTCTTTGAAATAATTGAAATGGGTGCAGCCCAATACTACCGTGCAGTAACGATTCAGATCATACGGCTGCAGCACTTCGCGCAAATAAGCCTCTGCCTGTCCGTCATTAAAACTGCTCGTTTCTGCAAACTCTACCAGCCCTGGCAGCGGCAGTAAATCTACCTGATGGTTCTGATCCACCTGATGCAGAAGATTCTGCAGCTTCTCTTCCCGAATAGTAACAGGCGTAGCGGTCACCAGAATCCGTCTGGTACAGCGTGTATCGGAAACAGCCGGTTTCACTGCCGGTTCCATACCCAGAATCGGAAAGCTGTAACGGGCACGCAGTTCCTGTATTGCCACGCTGGTAGCGGTATTGCAAGCCACTACCAGTGCCTTTACATCCTGCTCGGCAATAAAATCTACTGCCTCCTGCACGTACTGACGAATCTGTTCTTTTGTTTTTCGACCGTAGGGAACATGATCTGTATCGGCATAATACAGATAATCCTCCCGGGGCATTTTCCGCATAGCCTGGTGCAATACCGTAAGGCCGCCGATACCCGAATCAAAAAATGCAATACGCATCTCTGTCACTTCCACTTCAA
>JAFOFM010000070.1 GCA_017387265.1 Peptococcaceae bacterium
GCTCTGGCCAATCATTGCCAGCGCACTTTTCGGCCCGATGCCGGATACATTTAACAGCGTCATAAAAAACTCACGCTCAGCCCAGCTTTCAAAGCCAAACAGCTGCACCGCATCCTCCCGCTGATGATAATAAATATAAAATTCGCAGTTCTGCTGCTGACTGTACTTTAAAAGACGGCCCGACGGAATCTGCACCTCGTAGCCGACCGAACCGCACAGCACCATAACACTGCCTGCGGTTTTATGCAGAACCGTACCTTTCAGATAACTGATCATCGTTTGATACTCCTTGTTTTTGTCTGATAATGATGGGTGTGGCAGATGGCGATAGCCAGCGCATCGGCTGCATCGTCAGGCTTTGGCACTTCCCGCAGCCCCAGAAAGGTTTTTACCATAAACTGCACCTGTTTTTTTTCGGCCCGTCCATTCCCTACCAGCGCCTGCTTTACCTGGAGAGGCGTATATTCATGTACCTCAAGCCCGTTTTGCGCACAGGCCAGCAGCAGCACACCGCGTGCCTGCCCGACGGTAATGCCGGTGGTGATATTTTTATTAAAGAATAATTCCTCAATGGCTACCTGCTCCGGCTTCCATGTCTGAATAATCTGATTGATCTGTTCATAAATCATGACAAGCCGCTGTTCCGTCGGCACACCGGGCGGTGTGCTGATAATGCCGTAATCCACTGGCTTAATGGAATTTCCCACAACACGGATAATTCCAAAACCGGTGGTGGCAGTGCCAGGGTCAATACCCAGTATAATCATAACGGATTCTGCTCCTTACCCTTCCCGTAACAGCCTGTCCAAGTTCAGAAAACTGTATGAGAGAAAGTATGTTTGCTTTTTATTATAACAACATCACCGGCAGAAGAAAAGACTAAAGTCACACAATAGCGGAAATTCATACGATTTTATCAGGCTGCAGACTTTTAAATTGCTTCTTTATAATAATAATTTGATAAATAATTCATATACTTTACTTCTTTTGTGATATGCTACTTGCTAAAATTCTGTTTTTATGCTATGGTTGCACTATCTAATAAATTATCCGTAAACTGAGGGGGATTTTTTACAATGAAACTGAGAAAAGTATTAGCAGCAACTCTGATCGGTGCTATGGCTCTGACCGCATTCGGCTGCGGCGGCGGCAACGAAGCAGCTGACCAGGGTGCAGAAGACACCAACACACTGCGTATCGGTATGGAATGCGGCTACGCTCCATTCAACTGGACACAGCAGGATGACACCAACGGCGCTGTAGCAATCGAAGGCGGCGGCTATGCAAACGGCTACGACGTTCAGATCGCTAAACAGGTAGCTGAAGGCTTAGGCAAAGAATTAGTAATCGTTAAAACTGAATGGGACGGTCTGGTACCAGCTGTTCAGTCCGGCGTAATTGACGGTATCATCGCTGGTATGTCTCCAACTGCTGAACGTAAAGAAAAAATCGACTTCACAGACAACTACTATGTATCCGACCTGGTTGTTGTAGTACGTGCTGACAGCGAATATGCAAACGCTACTTCCATTCAGGATTTCGCTGGTGCAACTTTAACTGCACAGCTGAACACCTTCCATGACACTGTAATCGATCAGATCGAAGGCGTAACTCATGCAACACCAATGACTGACTTCCCAGCTATGCGTGTAGCTCTGGAAAGCGGCATCATTGACGGTTATGTATCCGAACGTCCAGAAGGTATCTCCGCTGCTGCTGCAAACGATGCATTCGTATACGTTGGCTTCGAAGTAGAAAACGGCTTTGAATACGAAATCAACGACGCTGCAATCGCTATGGGTATCGCAAAAGATTCCGAACTGACTGCACAGGTTAACGAAGTTCTGGCTGGTATCTCCCAGGAAGATCGTGACGCTCTGATGGCTGACGCTATCGCACAGCAGCCAGCTGCTGAATAATCGATTCTTAATCGTATTAAAAACAGTAAATTTATAATGATAGAGGCGCGAATTTCATGAGTACGCTGCAGCAAATGGTGTAGGAAACCTGCTGTACCGGAAAGGGACATTCGCCGAAGCGGCAAGTATCCCAAAACCTGCCGCTGGGATGATGCAGAATATGTATCATACTGTCACAGATGTGGAGAGCTATCGGCATATTAATAAACAAAGTACTTTTATGCCACGGATATGCTTAGCATATTCGTGGTCTTTGTTTTTGTTCAGGTAAAAATATTTTCAAATTATAATAAATGTAAGGAAGTAAATCATGGATATCACACCGTTTTTCGGCACTGCGTGGGCACTGTTCCCGCCAATCGTCGCAATTATTCTGGCATTACTCACCAAAGAAGTTTATTCGTCTCTGTTCATCGGGATTCTGGTTGGGGCTCTGATGTACTCCAATTTCAATCCGGTTGGTATGGTAGAACACACAATTAGTATTATCAGCTCCCGTCTCGGGGATAATGGCGGTATTATCGTATTCTTAATCTGCCTGGGGATTATCGTTTCGCTGATGCAGGCATCCGGCTGTTCCAAAGCATTCGGTGACTGGGCTGCACAGCGCATCAAAACCAAAAGAAGCTCTCTGATTTTTACAACTCTGCTGGGTCTGTTCTTCTGTATTGATGACTACTTTAACTCCCTGACCACTGCGAACATCATGCGTCCAATTACCGATAAACACAAAGTAAGCCGTGCACGTCTGGCTTACAACGTAGACTGTACCGCAGCACCAATCTGTATTATCGCACCGATTTCCAGCTGGGCGGCAGCAGTTGCCTCCTATGTTCCGCCGGAAGTGCAGGCAGACGGCTATGCATTATTCCTGCAGGCTATTCCATTTAATATGTATGCTCTGCTGACTCTGACTATGCTTTTCACACTGGCTGTTATCCGTTTTGATTTCGGTCCGATGAGAGGCTATGAATATCTGGCAGAAGAAAAAGACGATATTTACGGCGGTACCGGCAACCTGTACGCAAACATCTCCACTGCTGAAAACGACAACCCACTGGGTAAAGCACTGGATATGCTGCTGCCTGTTATCGTTCTGATCGGCGGCTGTATTTTCGGTCTGATTTATACCGGCGGCTTCTTCTCCGGAGAAGGCGTTGGCTTTATTGAAGCATTCAGTGCCTGCGATGCTTATATGGGTCTGCCAATCGGCGGCCTGATTGCGCTGGCATTTACAATCATCTACTATTTCGCGCGCAGAATCATCAACATGAAACAGTTTGTACAGTGTATTCCTGACGGTGCTGTTGCTATGACACCGGCTCTGTTCATCCTGACACTGTCCTGGGGTATCGAAGGCATCTGCCGCGAAAGCCTGGGCGCTGCTGTTTTCGTTGAAAACTCCTTCGCAGGAAGCAGCTTCCCAATGTGGCTTCTGCCTCCAATTCTGTACCTGCTGGGTGCGCTTGTATCCTTTGCAACCGGTACATCCTGGGGTACCTTTGGTATTCTGATTCCTATCACCTTTGCAATCTTCGGCTACGAAGTAACCGAACTGTGCATGATCTGTCTGTCGGCAACTCTGGCTGGTGCCGTTACCGGTGACCACTGCTCCCCTATTTCGGAAACCGCCATCATGTCTTCGACTGCAGCACAGGTTGATTTTATGACACACGTTATGACCCAGCTGCCATACGCACTGTTTACAGCTACCTTCTCTCTGATTGGTTTTGCTGTTCTGGGTATTGTTCAGCACTGGATTGTAACCCCAATCATGATGGTTTCCATCGTTGTTGTTCTGGTTGCTATGAAATCTGTTTATAAAAACAAACCGGTTAAAGTAAAATATGTAAGTAAAAATGTAATCGAACGGCATTAAAATTCTGAAAGGAGGATATCATCTTGGGAGAATTTTTTAATTCTGTACAATTCATTTTAAATAACTACGGCGACCTGTTAATCAAAGGTACCGGTGTTACCATTCTGTTAGCAATCGTAGGTACCGGTGTAGGCTTCCTGATTGGTCTGTTAATCGGTATTTACAAAACTATTCCGATTCGCGACGAAGACTCCGCTATTAAAAAGGCGCTGTATAAAATATTTAACTTTCTTTTATCCGCCTATATCGAAGTATTCCGCAGCACTCCAATGATGGTTCAGGCCAGTGTTATCTTCTACGGCTCCGCATGGATTTTCGGCTTACGCCTGAATCCGGTAACAGCCGGGATGTTCATCATCTCCATTAACACCGGTGCATATATGGCTGAAATCGTACGTGGCGGTATTATCTCCGTTGAAAAAGGGCAGTTTGAAGCAACCCATTCCATCGGGATGACCCACTTCCAGTCCATGCTGTACGTTGTACTGCCGCAGGCAATCCGCAACATTCTGCCTGCAACCGGTAACCAGTTTATTATCAACATCAAAGACAGCTGCGTACTGAGTGTTATCAGCGTTACCGAGCTGTTCTTCCAGACCAAATCGGCTGCTGGTGCGACCTTTGATTATTTCCCTGCATATTTCATCGCCTGCGTAATCTACTTTGTGCTGTGCTTCAGCATCACTCAGATTCTGCGTTATGTGGAAATGAAAATGGACGGCGCCGACACCTACACCATTTACGGTACTGAACCGGTTATCAATGGTGCCGATACCTTAAAACGAGGTGACAAATAATGGACCAGCCAATTATTCAAATTAAAAATCTGAAAAAAGCATTCGGTCAGCGTGAAGTTTTAAAAAATATCAACTTTGACGTACACAAAGGCGAAGTAGTAACCATCATCGGTTCCTCCGGCTCCGGGAAATCCACTCTGCTGCGCTGCATCAACCTGCTGGAAACCCCAAACGGCGGTCAGATTCTGTACAACAGCAAAAACATTCTGGAAGGCGGCAAAATCCACCAGTACTGTGCCAAAGTAGGTATGGTATTCCAGCAGTTCAACCTGTTTAACAACATGAACGTACTGGAAAACTGCGTTGTCGGCCAGATGAAAGTATTAAAATGCAACCGTCAGGAAGCCGAAGAACGGGCTAAAAAATATCTGGATCACGTAGGTATGCTCCAGTATATCAACGCTCGTCCTCGCCAGTTATCCGGCGGTCAGAAACAGCGTGTAGCCATTGCCCGTGCCTTATCCATGGAACCGGATGTACTGCTGTTTGACGAACCAACCTCCGCTCTCGACCCGGAAATGGTTGGCGAAGTATTAAAAGTTATGAAAGACCTGGCTGCCAGCGGTTTAACCATGCTGGTAGTTACTCACGAAATGGGCTTTGCCCGTGATATTTCCGACCGTATCGTGTTTATGGCTGACGGTATTATTCTGGAAGATTCCACTCCGGAAGAACTGTTCAACAATCCAAAACACGAACGCACCAGAGCCTTCTTAACAAGAGCAATGGACAAGTAATGCATACACAGACCCCGCAGAAAAATCTGCGGGGTCTTTTTGTGTTAATGCGATGTTTCTGTCTTTTATCGCAACTCCCTCCATCTACATTTTTCAACGGTTACAACAAAAAATAAAGTAGGCTCTCAATATTATTGAAACATAAAAAAGCCGTATAAAGCGATTGGGCTATATCTACCCTTCGCTCTATACGGCGTTATTTATAATGTATTATTTTTCGCGCGTCTTAGCCAACTACGATGTTAACCAGTTTATTTGGTACTACAACGACTTTTTTGATATCTTTGCCGGCAATTGCTTCTGCAATTTTTGGCTGTTCCATTGCCAGTTTTTCTGCTTCGGCTTTATCCAGGTTCATTGGCATTACTACTTTGTCACGCACTTTGCCGTTAATCTGAACGATTACAGTTGCTTCTTCCGCTACCAGAGCTTTTTCGTCCAGTTTTGGCCACATCTGTTTGTGAACGCTGCCTTCGTGGCCCAGTTCCTGCCACATTTCTTCGGTTACATGAGGGATAAATGGAGCCAGCAGTAATACTAAGGTATCTGCTGCTTCTGCCATAACCGCTTTGTTGTAATCCTGTTCTTTATACTGATACAGGCCGTTCACCATTTCCATAATCGCACTGATTGCAGTGTTGAAGTTGAAACGGCTGCCTGCGTCATCGGTTACACGTTTGATGGTGGTGTGGGTTAAGCGGCGCATGTCTTTGTCTTTGCCGTTTAATTCGCCAAAGCTTGTGTAATCCACCAGTTTGCCTTCGCTGTTCTGTACATAGTCGTATACAAAACGCCATACACGGTTAATGAAACGGTAGCAGCCTTCTACTGCGGAATCGTTCCATTCCAGGTCACGTTCTGGCGGAGCCGCGAACAGAATGAACAGACGGGCGGTATCGGCACCGAATTTACCGATGATGGTTTCAGGGCTTACAATGTTGCCTTTGGATTTGGACATTTTGCTGCCGTTCATCAGCACCATACCCTGTGTCAGCAGGTTCTGGAATGGTTCATCCACGCTTACCATACCCATATCGTACAGTACTTTGGTGAAGAAACGAGCATACAGTAAGTGCAGAATTGCATGTTCTACACCGCCGATGTACTGGTCTACGTTCATCCAGTGGTCTGCATTTTCTTTTGCAAATGCCTGTTCCGCATTTTTCGCATCGGTATAACGCAGGTAATACCAGCTGGAGCATACGAAGGTATCCATGGTATCGGTTTCACGACGAGCTGGTTTGCCGCAGATCGGGCAGGTTGTGTTTACAAACTCGTCCATATATTTCAGCGGAGATTCACCGCTTGGTTTAAAGTTTACATCCTGCGGCAGTAATACCGGCAGCTGATCTTCCGGAACTGGAACAGTACCGCAGTGATCACAGTAAATGATTGGGATTGGAGCACCCCAGAAACGCTGACGGGAAATCAGCCAGTCGCGTAAACGGAAGTTTACTTTTAATTCGCCGTTGCCTTCTTCGGCCAGGAAATCCACGATTGCTTTTTTCGCATCGGTGTTTTTCATGCCGTCAAATTTGCCGGAGTTCACCATTACACCAGCATCGGTATAAGCGGCTTCCATATCTTCTACGCGCAGTTCTTCGCCTTCCGGCTGAACAACGATAGTGATTGGCAGATCATATTTTTTCGCAAAGAAGAAGTCACGTTCGTCATGTGCCGGTACGCCCATAACAGCACCGGTACCGTATTCGTAAATAACATAGTTACCAATTAAGATTGGTACAGCCTGGCCATTGGCAGGGTTGATAACATGTGCGCCAATGTATAAACCTTTTTTCTCTAATTCGGTGGAGGAACGGTCTACTTCGCTCAGCTGCTGTACTTCTTTGATAAATGCATCCGCTGCTGCTTCGTATTCAGTGCCTGCTACCAGTTTCTGCACCAGAGGATGTTCCGGAGCCAGTACCAGATAGCTTACACCAAAGGTAGTGTCAGGACGGGTGGTGAATACTTCTACATAGTCACCGGTCTCCTGAACCTGGAAGCGTAACAGCGCACCTTCGCTGCGGCCGATCCAGTTATCCTGCATGATGCGTACTTTATTTGGCCAGCCTTCCAGTTTGTCTAAGTCTTTTAACAGACGGTCTGCGTAATCGGTAATTTTAAAGAACCACTGTTCCAGAGATTTTTTCTCTACTACGCTGTCGCAGCGTTCGCACTGACCTTCTACAACCTGTTCGTTTGCCAGTACAGTCTGACAGCCAGGGCACCAGTTTACCGATGCGCCTTTTTTGTAAGCCAGACCTTTTTTATAAAACTGCAGGAAGAACCACTGTGTCCATTTGTAGTAGTCCGGCATACAGGTGGTAACTTCTCTGTCCCAGTCGTAGCTTAAACCCATAGCGTGCAGCTGACGATTCATGTTAGCGATATTTTCAACGGTCCATTTTGCAGGCGCTGCATTATGTTTAATCGCCGCATTTTCAGCAGGCAGACCAAAAGAGTCCCAGCCGATTGGATGCAGCACGTTGTAACCGTGCATGGTTTTAAAGCGGGCAACTACGTCCCCGATGGAATAGTTGCGCACATGACCCATATGCAGGTTGCCCGATGGGTAAGGGAACATTTCCAGACAGTAATATTTTGGTTTTGTTTTGTCTTCTGTTACAGCGTAAGTTTTTTCTTCCGCCCATTTTGTCTGCCATTTACTTTCGATGCTGGCAAAATCATAACGTTCATTCATGATATTTCCCCCTAGTTTTATCAGTACAGTCAGGTTTCATCCGTTTTAATCCGTTTTTCTTTGCTGCGTTTTATTCTGTTTTCGCTTCTTTGGTATCGCGCAGCAGTTTTTTAATTCCGTCAAAAGTAACCGGGCTTACCACATGTTCAATATGACATGCATCGTGGTCCGCAGTCTCTTCATCTACATTCAGCACAACCATCAGAAACTCACGAATCACTTCATGGCGTTCATGGATTTCCAGTGCTTTCTTTTCCCCTTTTTCTGTCAGGAAAATCATTTTATTAGGATCCATGTAAATGTAGTCTTCTTCTTTCAGAATTTTAACAGCACGGCTGATGCTGGCCTTGGTGTAGTTCATTGCATTAGCAACGTCTGTAGAACGCACATACCCCTGTTTCCGATACAGAAGTAAAATCGTTTCTAAGTAGTCTTCACCAGACTCATGAATTCTCATATAAGGATATCCTCCTATAATATATTGTCTGCAATATATTGCAGATATTTCTATGCTGTAATGAAAATATGAAACTGAAACATACAACACTCCTATTATAATCACTTTTACATGGAAAAACAAGATTTTGACCAAAAAACTCTGTTTACATTCTTTAACTTTTTCATAATAATTGATGTTCTAATTTCATACTGTAATATTCTTTTTATCATTACACTAATGGTTAGCATTGGCTTCTTTCTGCAAAATAATTTTGTGATATAGCCCCGATGTATTGACATATCCCGCTATTCATGCTATAGTGTCTTGAATACAAATATTATATATTTGCTCTTATCCAGAGAGGTGGAGGGACTGGCCCGATGAAACCCGGCAACTGGCCTTGCAGAAATTTATTTTGCAAGGTGCTGTGCTAAATCCTGCAGATTGAAATTCTGGCAGATAAGAATGGCTTACACAAAAAACGTACCCCTTCTGTCTGTTGCAGAAGGGGTTTTCTGTTTCATACCGCCTGCAATGCACTCTATCTCGTATACTTGTATATGGAACAAAAAAGAAAGGAGTTTTCCATGAATCAGCCAATTATACAGATTAAAGATCTCTATAAAAGCTATCCTGGCAAAAACGGCCCGGCTGTTGCACTGGAACATATCAATCTGGATATTTATCCGGGTGAGATTTTCGGCATCATCGGTCTGAGCGGTGCAGGGAAAAGTACGTTAGTACGCTGCATTAACTTTTTAGAAAAACCGACTTCCGGCACCGTTATTTTCGACGGTCAGGATTTATCCGCATTATCCCATAAAGAACTGTGCAAAGCCCGCCAGTCTATGGGGATGATTTTCCAGCAGTTCAACCTGCTGATGCAGCGCACCGCACTGCAGAATATCTGCTTCCCGATGGAAATTGCAGGTATCAAAAAAGAAGAAGCCGTAGCCCGCGCACGGGAACTTTTAAAAATCGTTGATATGGAAACCAAAGAGGATTCCTATCCGTCCCAGTTATCCGGCGGTCAGAAACAGCGTGTTGCGATTGCCCGCGCTCTGGCTACCAACCCGAAAGTGCTGCTGTGCGACGAGGCAACCAGCGCATTAGACCCGAAAACCACACGCTCTATTCTGGAGCTGTTAAAAGATATCAGCAAACGTCTGGGCATTACTGTTATCATTATCACCCACGAAATGTCTGTTATCGAAGAAATCTGCCAGAAGGTAGCTATCATCGACAACCACGTGATTGCTGAAACCGGCACCGTTTCGGAAGTATTCTCCCGTCCGCAGCATGAAGCGACACGTCGTCTGGTATTCCCGGAAGACCGCAAACTGCCGGACTTCAATGCAGCCCGCTGCTATCGCCTGATTTTCGATGGTACTGCTGCAATGGAACCGGTTATCGCCAACATGATTATGGAATGCAAAACACCGGTTAATATTCTGGCCGCGGATACCCGCGTTATGGAAGGCCGCACCTTCGGTCAGATGATGATTCAGATTCCGGAAACCGTAAACCAGGTAAACCTGGAACGCATTCTGGTATATCTGGAAAATAAACATGTTACTGTAGAGGAGGCTGCCAGATGCTCGAACTTATCATGAGTCTGTTCAACACCACTGCGGAAAACTGGCAGATGATTTTAAGCAATACCGGCGTATCGCTGTACATTGTACTGGCCTCCACACTGCTTAGCTATCTGTTCGGGATTCCAATCGGTATTATTCTGGTGATTACCTCCAAAGACGGGATTCACCCGATGCCGGTTTTAAACTCTGTATTAGGGGTTATCGTAAACCTGCTGCGTTCCGTTCCATTCCTGCTGATGATCTTTATGATTATGCCGTTAACCACACTGATTACCGGCACCAGCTTCGGGGCAAA
>JAFOFM010000071.1 GCA_017387265.1 Peptococcaceae bacterium
CCAATAACAATTCGATAAATGTCAAACTGATAATCGTAGTCTGATTTACCTTAGCAATCTGATTGCTTTCATCGGCGTATTTTCGTGCTTCCTCGATAGATTTTGCAGTATATTCTTTACCGGACATGATAATCATCTCCTTGCCAACAACTAAACTAAAAACCGATTACTTCGGTATTATTCTTCCACCGCTTCTTTTTCTTCGATCGCTGTTTTTTTACCTTTTGCACCGGCTTTTTTATCCGCTACCATTTTTGCTTTTTTATCAGCGATACGTTTTTCTTTTTCTTCTGCTTCACGCGCTTCGCGAGCAGCAATTTCTTTTTTCTTTTCTTTGTTCATAAAATGCTGCTGAATAATACTCAGAACACTAAAGAACGCCCAGTATAAGCATAAACCAGCCGGCATGCTCCAGCATACAAACAGCATCATAGCAGGCATTACATACAGCATGGTCTGCATCATCTGTGCAGTCTGTTCATTCCCCCCGGTAGCAGACATTGTTAATTTCTGCTGCAGGAACATAGTTGCCGCTACTAAAACCGGCAGAATATGATAAGGGTCTACATCACCCAGGTTTGGAACCCACAGGAATACTGCGTGTTCAATTGGTGTAAAGTCATACTGGCGCAGTGCCATAAACAGACCGATTAAAATTGGAAACTGAATCAGTAAAGGCAGACAGCCGCCAGCAGGATTTACATCGTATTCCTTGTACAGCTTCATCATTTCTTCATTCAGTTTATCCGGATTATTTTTATATTTTTTCTGTAAATACTCCAGTTTCGGCTGCACTTCCTGCATATTCATTGTCGATTTCATCTGCTTTTTCATTAACGGGTATAAAACCAGTTTCAGCAGAATGGAAATCATAATGATTGCCAGTGCATAACTTGGAAAACCAACTGTCACTGTTAAGCCATAGAGAATATCAATCAGTTTACTGATAATATCCGCAACCGGCTGTAAAAAACCATAGCCATATGTTTCATTCATACGCCAGTTTCCTCCTATATTTATTGAACAGGATCATATCCGCCGGGATGAAACGGATGACATTTTAAAATGCGTTTTAAAGCCATCCAGCCTCCCTTTAGAAAGCCATATTTGCTGACTGCTTCGTAAGCATACTGAGAACAGGTTGGATAAAAACGACAGGTAGGCTGCGTTTTTAACGCCGATAGATACTTCCGATAAAAATTAATCAGTAACAGCAGCGTCTTTTTTGGTATTTCCATTATTGTCTTTATTGTCTTTTTCACCAATCCAGACACCACTTTTCCGCAGTAAATATTTCACGTTTTTTTCCAACTCATGATATTCAAGCTCCGTTACCGGCACTCTTGTCAGAATAATCAGATCATATCCTGGTTTGATACGATGCAGATTATGCCGTACAATCTCCCTTAAACGACGCTTGTAATAATTTCGCACATTTGCTTTTCCTACTTTTTTAGAAATAGAAAAACCAACCCGAATGCCATCTCCCTTACGCGCTTTTGGATAAAGCACCAGATATCTGGTCGATACCGATTTGGCACTGCGATATACTTTTCGGAAATCAGCATTTTTTCTTAGTCTGTATTCCTTCTTTAACATCAGAAACCCTCCAGAAAAATGCCCGAATAATATAAAAAGGCCACGAGGGCCTTTTTTCTTTAAGAGCTGTATTTAAAAAAAATTAAGCGCTTAATTTTTTTCTCCCTTTTGCTCTTCTTCTTTTCAGTACGTTTCTGCCGTTAGCACTTAACATTCTTTTTCTGAAACCATGAACTCTTTTATGTTTTTTATTTTTTGGCTGCCAGGTTCTTTTCACCTTACAACACCTCCCTTTCTTTCTCTTCATCCTTGTTGACAGACTATCTCAATCTTACGATTAAAATTTTCATTTACAATGTGATATTATATAATATCGGGTCTAAACGGTCAAGTACCATACCTGATTTTTTTTACTTTTAATCCATAAGAAATACTTAAAGTTATACACTTGTGGATAATTTTCTATGCTATTTCTAAAAAATTGTTGATAATTTTCATTGATTCTGCTATTATTTTAAGGCACTCTTTTTATTTTTGTGGATAATTAACTTATTTATCAACAGTTTTTGTGGATAAGTTTTATTTTATAAACAATTTTCATTTTTCACTATTTTGCTGGGGGAATTTGCATGAACGACGCAAATAACATGAACGCAATTATCTGGAATGAGATCTGGAACGAAACATTACGACTCTTAGAAAACGATGTTAACAAGCCAACCTTTGACACCTGGTTCAAATCCACAGAACTGGCTGCCTATTATGGTGAAAATATCATTATTAAAGTCCAGAACGATTTTGCGAAAAACTACCTGAAAAACAATTACACTCATATTATCAAAAATCATCTGGAATCCATGCTGAACCATTCGGTAAAACTGCAGTTTGTAACACCACAGGAAAAAGAAAACGCTATCAGTCAGCTTTTACAGCAGCAGGATTATACACAGGAATATGCACCTTCTTATCCAGAGGAGCGCACATATGAGGCAGACAAGCCATATCGTGCACCAGAGCCTGTTTCCTACGTAGAAGAACAGCCTCGCCTGTTTACCAGAGATACAGGCCTTAATACCAAATATACCTTCGACAGCTTTGTAGTAGGCGGCAGTAACCGCATGACACACGCTGCCTGCATGGGGGTAGCCGACAATATTGCAAATAACTCCTCTACAAGAGTTTATAATCCGCTGTTCATTCATGGCGGTTCCGGGCTCGGTAAAACCCATCTGATGCATGCAATCGGCAATCATATCCTGATGCATAAACCAAATGCCCGCATTAGTTATCTCTCATCGGAAACATTCACTAATGAGATTATTGATGCCATCATGAAAAACAAACGAAAAGAATTCCGCGATAAATATCGTACCGTAGACGTTTTATTAATCGACGATATTCAGTTTATTGCCGATAAAGAATCTACCCAGGAAGAATTTTTCCATACCTTTAATGCACTGCGGGAAGCGGAAAAACAGATTATCATTTCCAGCGACCGTCCGCCAAATGAGATTCCTAAATTAGAAGAGCGTCTGCGCACCCGTTTTAATCAGGGGCTTTTAACCGATATTCAGCCTCCTGATTTAGAAACCCGTATTGCAATTCTTCGTAAAAAAGCACACAGTGAAGGACTGGACATCCCGGATGAAGTATTTGACTACATTGCGGAAAACATCCACTCCAATATTCGTGAACTGGAAGGTATGCTGACTCGTCTGTCCGCGTATTCCAGTTTAAGCAGCCGCAAAATTGATCTTTCCTTAACAAAGGAATGTCTGCAGAACCTGATTACCCCGAATGAACCAGTGATTGTTACCGGTGAGCTGATTCAGGAAAAGGTAGCCGAATATTATCAGATGCGTGTCGAAGACTTTAAAGCAAAAAAACGCACCAAAAATATCGCATTCCCACGCCAGATTGCTATGTATCTGTGCCGCGAAATGACCGATCTGTCTCTGCCTAAAATCGGGGAACTGTTTGGCGGCCGTGATCATACCACTGTTATTCATGCTTGTGAAAAAATTGGTGATGAATTACGCACCGATCAGACCCTGCAGATGACAATCAGTAAAATTAAACAGTCTTTAAACAGCCGCTAGGCATTGATCCCGTAGAAATCATCCGATATTCTGCGGGATTTTTTATCGATATTTTCTATTTTATAAACGCCTGTCCATGTTCTATTATTATGTCTGTGTCAGAAAGACACTCCCGTATAAAATGGATTCGGATATGGGTTTCAGCACAGCCGGAAGGCAATTTTCGCAAAACAGCAACAAAACGTTGAATGTGGATATTTTTTTTGATAAACTGTTAGTAATGTGTGGACAATTCCGATTGTTGAAAAATCCTGTGAATTCTGTTGATAAAAAAGACCCCTTATCAACAAGGTTATCGACAGGGGCAAGCCGTTGTGGATACTGGCTTTGAGAGACTTTTACACATTTCCACAGCGCCTAATACTAATACTACTGAAATATATATGAAGAAGAAGCAGAAGGAGTGTAGGTTTACTATGAAATTTACATCGACCAAAGAAAACCTGTTAGCGGGTATTAATACTGTGCAGAAAGCAATCTCCAGCAAAGGAGCCGTACCGGTATTAACCGGTATCTATCTGAAAACCGAAGGGAATCGTTTATTCTTTGCAGCAACGGATCTGGAAATCGGTATCACCTGCACACAGCCAGTACAGGTATTAGAAGAAGGCCATGCTGTAATTCCTGCCCATTTCTTTGCGGAAATCGTGCGTCGTTTACCTAACACCAATCTGCTGTTCAGCTATGACGAAGAAACTGTATCAATGAAAATCGAATATGATCAGGCGGAAACCAATATTAAATGCTGGAGAGGGGAAGAATTCCCTGGCGTTGCTTCTCTGGAAGAAGGGCATATGATTACCGTAAATCC
>JAFOFM010000072.1 GCA_017387265.1 Peptococcaceae bacterium
CAGCAGTAATTTATCTTCTTTGCTTTCCGCTGGAATTAAATCCACATCGCTGCGGCGTGTCATCACAACCTGTGCGCCGGTTTCTTCTAAAAGCTGATCCAGCTTCAGGGCGATGTTCAGGTTAATATCTTTTTCCAGCACATCATCGTTTACACGCCCTGGAAAGGTGCCGCCATGCCCTGGGTCAATTAAAAATGTTTTTTCGGCTATCATCCACGATATGGTCGGGGCAGCCGTCTGGTTCTGGATTACCAGATAACATCCCCCGGTCACTAACAGCAGCGCAATAATTATTACGGTATAAAAACTGCGTTTTCGAAACAGCAGAAACATAAAACATCCTCCTTTACAGCATTCAGGCTTTGTTTATGCTTATGCAGCAGGAGAACCGAGTATGCCGGATAAAACAAATCCCTGCATCGGATAATCGATGCAGGGATGATTTACTATTTCTATTTGTTTAGAGGCAATTATTTGCCCAGAGGCCAGAACTGGATACCGCCCTGTACGAATTTAACGTTATCGTAGCCAGCGTTGTTCAGAATTAACTGACCTTCGAAGCCGCGGGTACTTAAGATACAGAATACAACTACTTCTTTATCTTTTGGTACTTCGTTTGCACGAGCGCGCAGTTCTTCGATTGGAATATGCAGCTGGTTTTTCGCTGGGATTGGTTTCTGAGAACGTTCGTGAGCTGTACGCAGGTCAACGAATACTACATCATCGCTGTCCAGTTTGGAGTTGAATTCTTCGAAACGCATGTCGTGTGCTTTGCCATCCATGGTGTTGCGCATTACGTTTGCAGCGTTTGTCAGGTTTTCCATAGCGGAAGACAGTGGAGGAGCGTAGCTCAGGTCGATGTTTGCCAACTGGTCTGCAGTTACGCCGAAAGATAATGCAGCAGCCATAGTATCGATACGTTTGTCAACTTTACCAGGACCTACAATCTGAACGCCCAGGATTTTGCGTGTTTTGCGGTCAGCAACCAGACGGGTCATGATCAGTTTTTTACCAGGCATGAAGTGTGTGATGTCTGGACCAGGAACGATAGCAGTGATGGTATCGTAACCCAGCTGTTTTGCAACGCGTTCGGATAAACCGGTAGCACCTAAGGACCAGTCAAACATTTTGCATACTGCAGTGTTCAGAACGCCTGGGTGGGTATCGTTACCGCCGGTGATGTTGGTACCGATTACACGGCCCTGACGGTTTGCAGTGGAACCCATTGGAGCGTATACTCTCTGACCGGAAACGATGTTGGTGGTCATTACGCAGTCGCCGCCAGCGTAGATGTCTGGGTCACTTGTCTGGCAGTATTCGTTGATGATGATACCTTTGTCAACTTCCAGGCCAGCGTCAACAGCCAGCTGTACCATTGGACGAACGCCAACAGCAACCAGTACCAGCTGAGCGTCTACAACACCTTTGTCGGTCTGTACGCCGGATACTTTGCCTTCTTCGTTTACCAGGATTTTTTCTACTTTGGTGTTCAGCATGAAGTTCAGATCTTCACCTTCCAGGTAGTTCTGGAATACAGCGCCCATTTCAGCGTCTAATACCTGAGGGAAGATGGAGTTCTGCATTTCGATAACAGTTACATCCAGGCCCCAGTTTGCGAATGCTTCTGCACATTCCATACCGATTAAGCCTGCACCGATAACAACTGCGCTTTCAACGCCTTCTACTTTGATGTAGTTCTGCATGTCAACAGCATCTTTTGGTGTTTTCATGCCGAATACGCCAGTAGCGTCAATGCCTTCCATTGGTGGTTTGAAGTTGTCTGCACCGGTAGCGATAACCAGTTTGTCGTATGGCAGCACTTTTACTTCGCCGGTTTTTACTTCTTTTACTTCAACAGTTTTTTCTTCACGGTTGATTTTAGTAGCTTCCCAGCCCAGCAGAGTGTCGATGTCTTTTGTGTTTTTCATAAATTCCGGTGTACGAACTGCTTCCCAGGAAGTGGTCATCAGGTCGTTCAGATCTTTTACGGTTGCGCCTAAGTAGTATGGCAGACCGCAGCCGCCGTAAGAAATCCATTCACCTTTTTCGATTAATGTTACCTGAGCAGATGGATTGCATCTTTTTGCTCTTGCAGCAGCTTTAGGACCGCAGGCAACACCACCGATTACAACGATTTTTAATTCAGACATGGTGTGTTCATCTCCTTAAAAATTTATACCGAAACGGTAAATAATAAACTATGCAAAAAAGCTATTCTCATTATACCGCGAACGCTGCAAGAAAACAATGCTAATTCCCTATGCTTTGTAATGAATTATTTTAATTATAAATCTTTGCGCAATTAATAGTTATCTGCCAGTGTATATAGCACCGGTTCAATCGGGGCAGATGAAAACAGAGTGAACTAAAAAATTACAAATTAATTACAAAATAGAGCAGGAAAATTTACAGGATATATCGAATTAAAAACTAATTATGCGAATGTCGTATTTTTATTTAGTGGACAAACAGGAAAGAAGGGATTGACATGAAACAGAAAAAACTGGTATCCGTACTGGTACTGTTTGCATTTGCAGTGACTATGATCTGTCCGGTCAGCGCATTTGCAGCCAGCTTTACGGACGTAAGCAGCGACCACTGGGCAATTCAGCAGGTGGAACGCATGAATGCAAGAGGAATTATTGTAGGGTATCCGGATGGCACCAATAAGCCAGGCAACCCGGTAACCCAGTTTGAGGCACTCACCATGGCAACACGCATGATGGGGCTGGAATACGATGAAGCAACACATAAAGGCACCTATGTGCCTTTCAAATATCCGGACTGGACCGGCGCCTACAGTGTAGCCGTTTTAGGCCAGGAGGCAGGGCTGGTGGATGTAAATGACTTTTCGCACAGTTCTGCGGCGAGCCGTGAATGGATTGCCAAACTGTTAATCAAAATTCTGGATGCTGAAGGCGAATTGAGCCGTGTGGCGGGCGATACCCTGTCGTTCGGGGATGCCGGTGCCATTGGCAGCAATTATGTGAACTATGTAAAACTGGCTTACGATAAAGGCTTAATCGGCGGTTATACAGACGGCACCTTTAAACCGAAAAACACCGTAACCCGTGCCGAAATGGCAGCGTTTATGTGCCGTGTGGAAGATAAACTGAACAAAGACCTGAACAATGTTGTGCGCGGTGAAGTAACTGCGGTTAACGGCGTAAATGTGACAATCAGCGGCAACGACGGCAAGTCCTACAGCCTGTATGCAACAACAAACAGTGTACTGTTCAGCAGTCAGGCAAAACAGATGGGTGTAACCGGGTTAAAAGAAGGCGATTCGGTTTATGCGGTTTACAAAAACAGCCTGCTTCTGTATCTGGAACAGCGTGCAGAATCAGCAGCCAAACCGGAAACTGTAAACAATGTAACCGGTACCATTGAATCCATTATTGCAGCGAAAAATGCCATTGTGGTTCTGGATACCGATGGCGAACTGAAAACCGTTCTGGTGGATAACAAAACCACCATTAACAAATACGGCAGTACCGTTGCTCTGGATTTCGCAGACCTAATGGTAG
>JAFOFM010000073.1 GCA_017387265.1 Peptococcaceae bacterium
CATGCTGCAGCAGTCCTTCCCCTAGAAGTACGATATCCAGATGATCCAGATATAATTCCCGCGGTGCACTGCGCGAAATTTCTGCCAGTGCATCTGCAACCGATTCCCCCGTACCCTGAACAATCCACATACTGTCGCTGGAAATGTCAGCATCCGAAGCAGTCGGCATCACCAGCTGAATGGTCAGTTCATATTGACCATCTGTATAATCAATCGCAACGGTCTGCGCAATAGCAAGCTGATTAAATTCTTTTTTATCCCAGCAGCCATTACAGAACAACATCACAAGAACTATAAACGGAAGCAGCTTCCCGCCTAAAACCAATGGTCTCACAGACGGTCCACCTCCTTTCTTCGGAGATACAATACAGTCCCGGCAAAAATTAAAGTCAGCAGCACAGGAAGCAGCACTGCTACAATTGGTGCCGCAAACTGTTCCAGACGAAACAGCCA
Organism: Peptococcaceae bacterium; assembly: GCA_017387265.1. GTDB lineage: Bacteria > Bacillota > Peptococcia > Peptococcales > Peptococcaceae > UBA7185. Next base: position 454 of record JAFOFM010000073.1, read on the forward strand.
GACTAAACGGTTCAGCTTTATACAAATCATGGCCGTTAATAAAACCATTATCCAGTGAAGCCACCAGTTTTTCTTTTTATCTAGAAGCTGATGCAGACTTTCAGATGCTGCCCATAAAAACAAGCTGCCAGTTACCAGCACGGTTGGTATCCAGAATACCGTAACAAGCGCTTCTGTCCGCTCCAGAAACGAACTGACCTGAATCATGCGCGCCAATTCCAGCGGCAGCCATACAAGACCTCCCATACTTTGCTGTCCAAATACGCCCAGAGCCAGTAATGTCAATAAGAAAAATACCGCAGCTGACCCAGCCGCTGCCAGCACCATCTTGTTAAAACAATTTTCTGACTGTCGTATAGAAGGATACACCATAAACAGCACCAGAAAGCTGCTATATGAAAATATTCCATACAACATTGGTTGTAAAAAATCTCCGTTTTTCTGTAATGGTAGCAGCTGTTCCGGCATAAAACTGCCGATAGCTCCTGTAAACACCAGTGCTATGAGCAAAATATAAGCAAGAACAGCAAACGGAGTCATTCGTGCAATATCCTCCAGCCCGTTCCTGGAAAGCCAGCCTGTCAGTATAAATACAGGAAGCAAAAGAAGCGCACGAGGTGTTTCGGGTAAAAGCTGTGTATGTAATACTTCAATAAAACACCCCAGACATACCAATGCAAACAGTAAGTACAAACAGACAAACAAAGTTCCCGCTATTTTCCCGATTGGCTTTCCCAGCAGTTTCTCTAATGACTGCGGAAATGTCAGTTCCTCACAATGTTTTCGCCAGAATGTACAAACCAGAAGGATTAAAATCCCTGCTGCCAGCCCAGGTATACAGGAAACTAAACCAGCTGTTCCATTGGTATGAATCAGCATCACTGGCAGCATCCAGAAAAGACCGCCTTGTTGTAATAACAGAATAATTTGTATCACTTCACTACCCGATATCTGTTTACTGCTTCCCACGGCTATCATCTCCCTTATGCTTTAATGGCGGATTCCTTCGTTCCCAGAATCGTTTTTGAAAAACATTTTCCGTTTGCAATGTGTTGCCTTGAAACTGAGGTTTCACCATCATCTGCCAGCGCGGAGCGCGCATCAGCACATCCTGCAATTCCCGGCCTTTCAATGGGGCCAGAGGTTCCAGATAGGGAAACCCGAAAGAACGCAACTGTAACAGATGAATTAAAATCCCCATAACACCCAGAGCCACACCATACAGGCCAAACGCTGCTGCAAGAAGCATTAACGGAAACCGCAAAAGACGGATTGGATAAGAAGCTTCCATCGATGGTACAGCAAAAGATCCAATGGCCGTAATCGCCACAACAATTACCATTTGCGGAGCAACCAGATGTGCACTGACCGCTGCATCCCCGATAACCAGCGCTCCCACAATTCCGATCGTATTGCCAATAGCACCCGGGAGACGAATACTGGCCTCTCGTAGAAGTTCAAAACACAGCTCCATAATCAGTGCTTCTATAAATGCCGGAAATGGAATACCTTCTCTGGCTGCTGCAATGCTAAGCAAAAGATTTAACGGAAGAATCTCAGGGTGATACGAGGTAATTGCAACATATAAAGACGGAAATAAAATTGCTATCAGTACGCCCATATACCGAATCCACCGCATAAACGTCCCCGGTATCATTCTGGTATAGTAATCTTCAGGCGACTGCAGCAGCTGCACAAACAGCAGAGGCAGTAAAATCACATTAGGAGAGCCATCCACTACCAGTGCAACACGTCCCTCCAGCAGAGAAGCCGCTACTTTATCCGGCCTCTCTGTATATTGCATCTGCGGAAATACCGATAAGGGACTATCTTCAATATACTGTTCAATACAGCTGCTGTCTAAGATACTGTCTACATTTTTTAAACCATCTAAACGACGATGCACTTCTGCAACAATATTTTCATTTGCAACGCCTTTTAGATATACAACTGCGACCTGCGTGCGAGTATATTTCCCCAGCGTTTTTTCTTCCAGTTTTAACTGACTGGTCCGCAGATGCCGTCGAATCAGCGCGGTATTAACACGCATAGCTTCGGTAAACGCCTCCTGCGGTCCACGCAATACAGCTTCGTTCTCTGCCCGACTTACCGGCCTCTGCGGAAATCCTTTTGCATCAACTATTAATGCCTGCTGACAGCCATCGACTAAAAGCAAAACATCTCCATTCATCATAGAGAAACAGCCCTGTTCCAGGTTATCAATAATCGTAATTTCTCCGGCAGGCAGGAGCCGATTCTTAAAAAAAGAAAAATAATTTTGAAAATCGCTTCCGGATTCTGCATCATTTTCCGTAAATTCAGCGTCTAGTAAAAGAGGCTGCAGAATATTATCATGAACCACGCTGCTGTCCGTCATGCCATCAAAATAAAAAACAGCAGCCCTGCGTTTTTCACTGTCGCCAACCGTAATATGCCGATAAATTAAATCACTGCAGCAGCTATAGTACTGTTTTACCCATTCCATATCCTGCGAGAGCAGACCGGAAACAGGAATCTTCTGCTCTGAAACAATCATAGAATCCGAAGAATTCACAGAGGTATCTGCAGCCGATAAAGATAATAGCTTCTGCAGAGGCTTATGCAAAATGAGTTTTTTCATAGCATCCTCCTTTTTCTTCTAGTATGCCCGTCAGCATTGGCACTATACACCAGAATTTAGCTAAAACTTTTGCCTATTATCTACTTGTATGATATAATAGATTGATTAAAGGAGGTCTTTTTATGACTGATAACAAGAGAAGCGAACAGGCATCTCCAAAAAGGAAAACAAAAACCAGATATAAAATTCACTGGTTCCGAATTCTGCTGGCAGTGATCGTGATCTGCGGCATTATCGGCTGCGGTGTTGCAGCAGGCGTTTGCCTCAGCATTGCAAAAGATACCCCGGATTTAAACAGCATTGATCTGGACAGCTATGCGGTAACCAGTACCATTCTCGACAAAGACGGTAATTCCGTCGGAAATCTGCACGCCGGTGAAAACCGTGTGCCGGTGGATTTCGATGAAATCTCCCCAAATGCAAGAAATGCACTGGTAGCTATCGAAGACCAGCGTTTTTACAAGCATAACGGGGTAGACCCGATTCGTATTGGCGGCGCTATGATTGCCAATATCAAAGCCGGCGGCATTGTTCAGGGCGGCAGTACTATCACCCAGCAGCTGACAGGGCTGGTATTTCTGGATCGTACCGAAAAATCCTACACCAGAAAACTGAAAGAAGCCATGCTGTCATTAAAAGTTGAAAAAGAATACAGCAAAGATGAAATTCTGACGCATTATCTGAATCGTGCCTACTTTGGCGGCGGCGCATACGGGATTGAAGCTGCAGCGGAATATTTCTTCGCCAAACACGCCAGTGAACTGACTGTTCCAGAAGCAGCCATGCTGGCAGGCTGTATCCAGAACCCGTCCAAATGGTCTCCAATCGGATTCCCTGAAAATGCTCTGAAACGCCGTAATCTGGTACTGGATCAGATGGCGGAATGTGAGTTCATTACAAAAGATGAAGCAGAACAGTATAAAGCAACCGAAATCCAGTTATCGGATGTACGTGTTACTGCAAAAGAAAATAACGGAAAAACACCTTACCAGTCCTATATTAACCATGTTATTGAAGAAGCACTGGTTGCACTGGAACTGGAAGATAATGCAATGGCACTGTATACCGGCGGCTACATTATTCATACTACGATGGATCCGGCTGTACAGAACCGTATGGAACAGGTTTTCAACGATGATTCCAACTTCCCGAATGCAAGTATTCAGGCTGCCATGGTTGTTACCGATCCGAAAACCGGCGAAATTCGCGGGATTATGGGTGGACGTCATCAGGAAGCTGCACGCGAACTGAACCGTGCAACCCAGTCTTATCGTCAGCCAGGTTCCTCTTTCAAACCAATTGCAGTTTATGCACCTGCATTTGAAGCGGGGTATGGCCCAGGTACTGTTGTAGATGACTATCCTAAAGATTATAACGGTCATGTATTCCAGAACAGCAATCGCACCTACAGCGGGCTGACAACCATTCGTAAAGGGATCGTGTCTTCCCTGAACGTTGTAGCCGTTAAGACTATGGAAATGACCGGTATCGATGAATGTTACAAATTCGCAAAAGAACTCGGCTTCTCCAAAATGACCAATAATGACCGCAACCTGTCTACCGCACTGGGCGGTTTGACAACAGGGGCATCCCCTCTGGAAATGGCAGGGGCATACGGCACATTTGCCAATAACGGGGTTTATATCGAACCATATGCAATCAGAAAAATTACCGACCAGAACGGCAAAGTTCTGTGGGAACACGATACAAAAAAAGAACCGGTTATGAGTGAACAGAGCGCTTATCTGCTGACAAGCTGTCTGACCGATGCGGCTACCAGCGGTACCGGTTCCCGCGCAAAAGTAAACGGTCATCAGACAGCCGGTAAAACCGGTACAACCTCTGATAACAAAGATGCATGGTTCGCCGGTTATACCAAACATTACGTAGGGGTTGTATGGATTGGTTATGACACCCCGAAAAAACTGGGCAACAACGCCTTCGGGGGTACTCTGTCCGCACCAATTTTCAGCAAAGTTATGAATACCATCCATCAGGGGCTTCCTGCTGAAAACTTTAAAACACCATCAGGTATCACAACCGTTACAATTGATACTAAATCCGGTATGCTGGCAGGCAGTCTGACACCTCCGGAATATACCGCAAACGAAATGTTTAATGCAAAACACGTGCCAAAATCCTATTCGGATGTATGGGTAGAAACTTCTGTCTGCCCGGCATCCGGTCAGAAACTGAGTGCAGGATGCCCTGGTCCGGCAGAAACAAAAGTTGCGCTGGTTCGTAAACAGCCATGGGTACCGATAAATGGTATGGTTCCTGCCGATGCAGCTCTGGAACTAACTACTGAATGTGAAGTGCATTCTGGTAACGCTGCTGCTAATATCACCTTATCCGGTAACGGCCGTTACAATGCAAACGGCACACTGCAAAGTGTGGAACTGCAGTGGACACCTGCTTCCGGCGATCAGGTAGTATATATGATTCATCGTGCTACCTCTGCAGATTTCAGTGACGGTGAATTAATTGACGCATCTTCTGCGACTAGTTATGTAGATGGTTCTCCAATCGGCGGTACAAATAATTATTACCGCATTGTCGCCATTGATGAACTGACAAGTCAGCAGCTTGGCGCATCCGGTATTATGTCCTTTGCAACACAGTCAAGCAGTTCTCAGCAGCCGGAACAGCAGCCTTCCGACACACCGGCTGATACAAAGCCACAGGCTCCAGCCAGCGGAATCTCGCTGAACGGCAGCAGCAGTAACGGGGCGGTTACCTTAACCTGGAACGCACCTGGAAACGGCAGTTATCAG
>JAFOFM010000074.1 GCA_017387265.1 Peptococcaceae bacterium
AGCTACTCCTTTGCTTTTCAGTTTGGCTGCCGATACCTGTAAATATTTCCCGAGATTTTCCCGATCGACGTTCACCATTAATGTACCATGATGATAACATCGGTCACCTGCTTCATAAAAAGCATTACCGGAAAATTTTCGCCCGCTGGCCAGCAGATCATTTCTGCCGCTTTTTTCCGCATGAATACCCAGAAGTTCCAGCGCTTTTACGATGACTTCCAGCTGACGGGAGATATTGTAATCCGCTTTGTGGATTAGAAAGGTGAAGTTCAGATTGCCCAGATCATGATACACGGCACCACCGCCGGATAACCGGCGTGCCAGAGTGCCGCCGTCATCGGCCAGCTGCTGAACCTTACATTCTTTCCATGCGTTCTGATTTTTCCCGATAACGACAGTATGGCGATTCTGCCAGAGGTAAAGGATGCATCCGCCTTCAGGCACCGTTTCCAGCAAATGCTGCTCCAGCGCCAGATTTTTATATGGATCCGTTCCCTGCTGTACATAATAAAAGGTTCTGGTTATCATATCTTCACCCTCCTTCCTGTTTTGCTCAAATTCTATTATTTTATACTTCTGCTTCCGGCCACTGATAATGCAGTACCGGCTGACGAGCTGCTAATACTTCATCCGGCCGTTTAACCTGTGCATGATGTGGCGCATGATGCATTTCTTCACCGTTTTCATGTGCTTCCTGATAGAGCGCGCGCATCACCGCAATTGCCTCATCAAGTGTTTCACGGGATTCGGTCTCGGTTGGCTCAAACATCAGCGCTTCATGTACAATTAACGGGAAGTACATAGTAGGCGGATGAATATCGTGGTCAATCAGCGATTTTGCCACATCCAGAGCCGATACACCGGTTTCTTTTTTGAGATTTTCCAGGGTTAGTACAAATTCATGCATACAGTGAGTATCCGCATAAGCTACCGGATAGAGATCTTTTAACCCCTGCATCATGTAGTTGGCATTTAGCACCGCCCCTTCACAGGCATTGCGAATCCCTTCTGCCCCCAGTGTCATCATATAGGTCATGGCTTTCAGCACAACCAGGAAATTCCCGTAAAACGATTTCAGCTGCATTGCGCCCTCTGTGCCGTCCTGTTTATTCTGCGCAGCCGATGCCGGTAAATAAGGAGCCAGAATGCTTTTACATGCAACCGGGCCGCTCCCCGGGCCACCGCCGCCATGCGGTGTTGCAAAGGTTTTATGAAGGTTCAGGTGTACCACATCAAAACCCATATCCCCCGGACGAACCACACCCATAATGGCATTGAAATTTGCACCGTCATAATAGTTTAAGCCGCCGGCCTTATGAATAATATCGGTGATTTCTAAGATATTCGGATCAAAAATACCAACGGTGTTCGGGTTGGTCAGCATTAAACCAGCTGTATCATCCCCCACTGCATCACGCAATGCATTTAAATCTACACAGCCGTGTTCATTAGAAGGAATCGTAACGACTGTAAACCCGGCCATAACTGCACTGGCAGGATTGGTGCCGTGAGCTGCATCCGGAATAATAATTTTTTTGCGATGGAAATCGCCTCTCGCCTCATGGTAGGCTTTTATCAGTAAAAGACCCATAAATTCCCCATGAGCACCAGCTGCCGGCTGAAATGTAATATCATCCATACCGGTTGCCTCACACAGGTATTGTTTCGCTTTATTCAGAACCTGTTTGCATCCCAGTACGGTATCGGCAGGCTGTAATGGATGAATACCGGTAAAACCAGGCAGAGCCGCCATTTCCTCATCAATTCTAGGATTATACTTCATGGTGCAGGAACCCAGCGGATAAAAACCGTCGTTCACACCATGAGCCCGTTTTGCCAGCGCCGTGTAATGACGGCTTACTTCGGTTTCGGATAATTCCGGCAGTCGAAGTGCCGATTCACGCTGTAATTCTTCCGAAAGTGCCACTTCCGGCACATCACAGGCCGGCAGCAGTACACTGCCTCTCCCCTGTCTGCTTTTTTCAAAAATCAGCTGCATACTGCACACACCTCCCTGATAATTGCCGCTGCTTTATCCAGCTGCGCTTTACTTACCATTTCTGTTACACACCACAGCACGCCGCCTTTTACCGGCAGACCGCCTAAAATATCTTTCTCAGCCAGTGCATCCAGCACAACTTCCGCAGGAACCGGCAAATCACTTACAAATTCATGGAACCATTCACCCTGATTCTGCACGGTTACCCCCGGAATATCCGCCAGCAGACCTGCAAAATAATGTGCTTTGCTCATCGACTGGCCGGCCGCCTGTTTCAGGCCGTCAGGCCCCATAGTACTCATATACACTGCCGCAGTTAACGCACATAACGCCTGATTCGAGCACACATTACTAGATGCCTTTTCACGACGGATATGCTGTTCACGGGCCTGTAAAGTTAATACATACGCACGGTTTCCGTCCGCGTCTTTTGTTTCACCTACAATACGGCCAGGCAGTTTGCGAGTCATAGCGGAAGTCGCCGCCATAAATCCCAGGTACGGCCCGCCATATGCCAGAGGCATTCCTAATGGCTGCCCTTCGCCTACTGCGATATCAGCGCCACAGGCCGCCGGAGTTTTCATAATAGCAAGCGCCATCGGGTTACAGCCCATAATATATTTTGCGCCACCTTCATGTACCGCTTCCCCTAAAGCTGCAGCTTCTTCAAAATTGCCGTAGAAGTTTGGCTGCTGCACATAGAAGCAGCATACATCCTCTGTTAAAGCCTCTTTCAGCGCATCCAGATCAGTACGTCCGTCTTTTTCCGGCACCATGCGCATTTCAGCCCCTGCCCCATAGCAGTATGTGCGAATCGTTGCCACTACATCCGGATGGGTGGTTGCACTTACCAGCGCTACGGTACGTTTCCGATCACGGCACATGGCTACCGCCTCCGCCGCTGCCGATTCTGCAAAGGATACTGGTATTCCCAATTCCGGAGAGGATGTTCCTATTCTACCAGGTACTATTAACATTGAATTTTTATTTCCTTCTTTACAGTATTCATTGATTTGTCCGATTATTCTAGCTATAG
>JAFOFM010000075.1 GCA_017387265.1 Peptococcaceae bacterium
AAATAATGAAATTCGATTGAAGATTATTGAAAAGATGTTTGACGCTTTTCAGAAGAAAAATAAAATCAGACAGTTCAGGAGGTAGAAACGCCTATGATTAAAATTGTCACCAAAACACCACAGGAGCTGGAATATCTGGGGAGCCGTATGGCAGAACTGGTTGCGCCAGGCGATTTTATTGCACTGGATGGCGATCTCGGTGCAGGTAAAACACTGATGACACAGGGGATGGCAAAGGGACTGGGTGTAACAGAAGAGATTGTTAGTCCGACATTTACTATCATTCATGAGTATGAAACTGGTCGTTTGCCTTTATATCATATGGACGTGTACCGTCTGAAACAGCCGGAGGAAATGTACGATCTGGGCTACGAAGAGTATTTTTATGGTGAAGGTGTTACTGTGGTGGAATGGGCTCAGATTATTGAGCCATTACTGCCTGATGAATATCTTGGAATGGAGATTTCGGTTGTGCCGGAAGGTAGAGAATTGTCTTTTGTACCTCATGGAGATCGTTATGAACGTTTAATAGAGGAGTTGACAGGTTGTGATTATTCTAAGTATCGATAGTTCTACACCCGTTGCTGGCATTGCAGTTTCTGACGGTATGCAGCTTCTGGGCGAAATTACGTTAAACACAAAGAATACGCATTCAGAAAAACTGATGCCGCTTGTAAAACATCTGTTGGATGAATTAGCTCTTTCGGTAAATGATCTTGATGCAATTGCTGTAACGCAAGGACCTGGATCTTTCACCGGATTGCGTATCGGGATGGCAACTGCAAAAGGGCTGGCACAGGGTGCCGGGAAAAAACTGATTGCAGTGCCAACACTGGATTGCCTGGCGCAGAATCTTCTGCATTATCCGGGGATTATCTGCCCGATTATGAATGCACAAAAAAAACAGGTATATACTGCAATTTATCGCAGCGGCAGAGATAAACTGGAACGATTAAGCGATTATCAGGCCATTGCGGTTGAACAGCTGGCAGCGCAGCTGAAAGAACTGAAAGAAGATATCTGGTTTGTTGGTGATGGTGTAGCTGCATTTGCAGATATGTTCCAGGAACTCTTAGGCGATGCATGTCGTTTTGCAGACGGGCATAATATTCTGCCAAGAGCAGGGGCACTGGCAATGCTGGCAGCAGAACGTGCGTCAGAGGAACGGTTTGATGATTTATATCAGGCAGAACTCATCTATATTCGTAAATCGGAGGCGGAAGTACAATGGGAAGCGCGTCAACAGAACCAGAACAGCTGATGAATGAAATGTTGAAATCTTCCGAAAAGCCATCCATTGCGGAGGATGTATTTGTATGTCTCATGGAACCGAAACATATCGCCGGTGTCTGTGAAGTAGAAAATAAAAGTTTTGCAGTGCCATGGACAGAGCGCATGTTTCATGATGAATTAAAAAATCCACTGGCTCGTTATGTGGTACTGCTGGATAAACAGAATCCGGGGAATGTGATTGCCTATGTGGGTTACTGGAAGATTTTTGACGAAGGGCATATTACAAACGTAGCCGTTCATCCGGACTGGCGTGGACGAAAAGCGGCTACTTATTTAATGCAGCAGATGATGCAGTTTGCCGCATCAGAAGGGTTAAAAGATATGACACTGGAAGTACGACGTTCGAATATGGCGGCCCAGGGTTTATATACAAAGCTTGGTTTTAAAATAGAAGGGGAGCGTCCAAACTATTATGAAGATAATGGAGAAGATGCTCTGATTATGTGGTATCGCGTAAAAAAAGAAGAGGAGGCTGACAGTAATGACAACTGATACCATTATTTTAGCAATGGAATCCAGCTGTGATGAAACAGCTGTAGCAGTTATCAAAAACGGGCATGAGATTCTTTCCAATGTGGTTTCTACTCAGATTGAAATTCATCGCCGTTATGGCGGTGTTGTGCCGGAGATCGCCTCTCGCAAGCATCTGGAACTGATTAATATTGTGATTCAGGAAGCGTTGGATCAGGCTAACATTACACTGGATGATGTTACCCATATTGCCGTTACTTACGGGCCTGGACTGGTTGGAGCTTTATTAGTAGGTGTTGCAACAGCGAAAGCGCTTGCATTTGCTTCTGGCAAACCGTTAATTGGTGTGCATCATATTGAAGGTCATATCTGCGCAAACTTTCTTGTAAATCAGAATTTAAAATTCCCTCTGGTATGTCTGGTGGTATCCGGCGGTCATACCAATATTATCAAAATTACAGACCATGGACAGTACCTGCTGTTAGGACAGACCAAAGACGATGCAGCCGGTGAAGCTTACGATAAAATTGCACGTGCAATTGGTCTGCCGTATCCAGGCGGTCCACAGATTGAACGACTGGCAAAAGAAGGCGATGCCTCTGCCATTGAACTGCCTCGTGCATGGATGGGCGACGACAGCTTTGACTTTAGCTTTAGCGGATTAAAATCGGCGGTGCTGAATTATCTGAATAAAGCGAAAATGAAAGGCGATGAAATTATTCCAGCTAATGTTGCGGCAAGTTTTCAGCAGGCTGTTTTAGATGTGCTTGTACAGAAAACGGTTCATGCAGCGGAGATGAATGGTGTAGATACCATTTTATTAGCCGGCGGGGTAGCCGCAAACGGTACACTTCGTAATCAGCTGCAGAAAGCTGCAAATGAAAAAGGTATTCAGGTATATTATCCACCAGTGGAATTCTGTACCGACAATGCTGCGATGATTGGTGCGGCAGCTCATTATAAAGCTGTAAACGAAGAATACGCAGATTTAAGCTTAAATGCAGTGCCGAATCTCTCTTTTGAAAAACTGCTGATGGAACGGGGACAGGCATAAAGCAGCATTCTTTGTTGAACAGTCAAATAGACATTCATTTAACAGATGTATCGATTATGATGCATCTGTTTTTTATTTGCTGTTTCCTCTGGTTATGCTATAATATAGGCAGCAGATTATATAAAGGAGATGTTTTCATGATCATTTTACATGTAACCTATACAACCAAACCAGGTGAAGCTGAAAATTTTATTCGGGCAATTGAAGAAGCCGGCATTGATAAAGCAACTCGCGCAGAAAACGGATGCCTGCAGTACGATTATTTTTATGCAGCGCAGGCAGATAATCAGATTCTGCTGGTAGAACGCTGGGAAAATGCAGAAGCGCTGAAAGCACATACCTGTGCCGAGCATTTTAAACAGCTTGGCGGTATGAAAGACCAATACGTAGTGGAAACTTCTATCGTAAAATACAGCGGGGAGTGTCTGTAATGATTTTAGCTGATTGCCATGTGCATTCCTGCTTTTCCAGTGATGCGGATACACCGGTAGAGCAGATGATTGAAGCGGCGATTGCGCAGGGTCGTAAATATTTTTATCTGACCGATCATCATGATTTTGATTATCCGATTGGCGAAGATGGGCGTGATTTTCAGCTGCCGCGCGAAGATTATACTTTGCGTCTGGAACAGCTGCGTGATGCGTATAAAGATAAAATTGAGCTGCGTATCGGCGTGGAGATGGGGCTGATGGCACATATTGCCGACAAAATCAATGATTATGTATCAGGTTATCCTTTTGATTTTGTGATTGGATCCTCTCATCTGGTACGAGGACAGGATCCTTACTATGCCGAATATTATGAAGGTAAAACAGAACGGCAGGCTTATGAGGAATACTTTCTCTCCATTCTGGAAAATGCGAAAGCATTAGATAGTTTTCATGTGTATGGACATCTGGATTATGTAATTCGTTATGGTCCGAATAAAGATAAATTCTATGATCCGATGGATTATTATGATGTATTTAAAGAACTGCTTCAGGTGATTATCGACAAGGGCAAGGGGATTGAAGTTAATACAGGCAGTCTGTATAAAGGATTTTCTTATCCACATCCGCATCAGACGGTATTAAAAATGTATCGTGAACTTGGCGGTGAAATTATCACCATCGGAAGCGATGCCCATGTGCCGCAATATGTGGGCTATGGATTTGAACAGGCAGAAGCTTTACTCAAACAGTGCGGCTTCCGGTATTATACACTGTTTGAAAAAGGTAAACCGCAGCAGATTGCATTTTAGGAGGACTTCAATGGAAGTGATTACAAACGATGCCTGGATGCAGGCATTATTGCAGATTAACGAAGGTGCCCGTTTAAATCAGCTGATGAGTATTATGACAGGCGGGCAGATTCAGAGTGTTCAATGGCTGAACGAAGCACCGGCTGAAGCGGCACAACAGGCTGAATATTTACAGGCTGCTCTGCAGAATGCCGGCGTAGAAAGCCAGTTTATCATTCCTGCCGAAGCCTGGCAGGCAGCAGGGCTGATTCGAACCGATGAAGGCCTTACAGGGCTTTTAGTAACGGCAGCATATGCGCAGCAGGAAGATTTTCATCAGGCAGCTTTGCAGGCGAAATTACAATGGCTTCAGCAAATGCTGCAGCTCAATGATATTCCGATTCGTTTATTGCTTCTGGCATTCAGCCGTGTGCCGGATACGGCAGAACCAGAACAGCCTGGCATGCTGGAAACATGGCAGT
>JAFOFM010000076.1 GCA_017387265.1 Peptococcaceae bacterium
ACCGGTAACCGCAAGCGGTGTCACGACACCAAGCAGTTTATTTTCTGCCCCGATAACCGGAAAATTACTGTGCCCCGATTTTAAAGTCAGTTCGTGCCAGTCAAGAATGGTATCCTGCGGATAAAGGGTAATGACATCGGTTTTCATAATATCACCGATACGAACCAGGTCCTGCTGTACCAGACGTTCATAAATCGCCTTATTAATCATCGAAATACTTTCAAATGCATCATATGGAGTTGTTAAGACAGGGGTTCCTGTCTGCTCAGCCTGATGAAGCAGTTCGGATGATGGTGCCGCTCCGCCTACAATGAGCAGCGCAGCCCCTTTTTTTACAATCAGACTCTGCAGATTGGGCATATTCCCGATGATTACCAGCATATTGCTGTTTACATTCTTTTTAAGCAGCTCCTGTTCACTGAAACAGGTGGTAAACGCTTTGGGAATACGGCTGCTGTGGCTCTGTGCTGCCAGAAATGTGCCTTCTACAATCAGGCTGATTTCATGCAGGGTCATATCCTCCAGCTGTTTCTGCACCGGTTTTTCGATACGCACCGTTGCGACCTTTGGAATGGAACTAACCAGGCCACTGTTTTTCGCCTGGTTGATAGCACGGTATGCTGTCCCTTCGCTTACCTCCAGATCTTTTGCAATCTGACGCACGGAGACTTTACTGCCAACTTCCAGGTCTTCAATATATTTTAAAATCTGTTCATGTTTCGTAGCGGTCATTTTTTTCACCTCAAGCGCTATTATACTATAACAATTCTATAATAGCAACAAAAAATGATCGTTGTTTTATAACAGTTTCATTATTCTTTGCAATTCATTTGTATACTTTCGTTTATGATTTTCCCCATTGATGTTTTCGCATATAGCTGTTTACCATCCCGCCAAGCCTTCCGCTTTCAATCGATGTTAATTCCCCCCAGCCATACTGTCTGATTTTATCCCCGTATCCAAGCCGGTTTGCCAGATCCAGCTTTAAGATATCTCTGGTGTAATAGGTTTTCGTGCGCCCCATGCATTTGCCTCCTCTCAGTTTATAACACTAGCATATCCAGATTAGGCTGCACGCATACAAAAACGGATACCCGCTATGCGAGTATCCGTCTGTTTCTTTTTACACCGGCTTGATAGAAGCCAGATATTCTTCAATTTTATAAATCAGCTGGATGGTATCCTCCAGTACCTGGGTACTGCTCTGCTCTAAACGAAACATAAACACCAGGTCAAAGGTAAAGGAGTTGCGTTTCGGCAGCGGCCCTGCCAGAGTCAGAATCGGTTTAATCGGTTTCCCGACACTCTGCTCCTGCACAATCATTTTGCGTAAGTCCGGTTTTACCACCAGAGACACTTTATCTTTGATGGCTTTTTCCACATTGTCATCCCATGGACGATCATCAGCAAATACCTGATGCTTGTACAGTTCACACATTCGGGATACAACAATGTTCCCGTTCTTGTTTTCGTTGATTTCCACGTGCAGCTGTTCCCGCTCAAACGCTTTGATGATGGTTTCTTTCTGCAGACAGGCTTCCATGTACCACTCTCTCCTTCTTTATTTCTGCATGTGATTGTAGCACAGCTGTAGCATTCCTGCAAGAGGCAAAATACAGGCTGTATTCTTATAACCCTAACAGTTTTGCACCGTTTTTCCACATGATGTTTTCCAGAACATCCGGCTTAAACGGCAGCTGTTCGTATAATTTCAGGGCATCGGCATAATGTACACCTGGATGGGCACTGGCAAAAAGAACTTTATCCGGAATGATGGTATTCGCTGCTTCGATGTAGAAATTGCTCATCGGGAAGGTCTCATATTCGGATAATTCCATATACACATTGCGATGACGGAATGCCAGACAGATCATTTCATTTACATACGGCCATGCGCCGTGGCTGATAATCATTTTCAGATTCGGGAAATCACGGGCAATCGGATCTAAATATTTTGGCGCCGCATGTTCAATCACCGTGCCGTCAACAAAACGGGACGGACCGCCGGTAATAATCACAGGCACATTCAGTTTGTCGCACAGTTCATAGATATGATAATATTTCTCATCACTGGCTGCAAGCCGTGCATGCATCGGGTCTACCGATACCCCGCAGAACCCCTCGTTTTTAATGCGCTGTTCGATTTCTTTTAAGGCAATGCCGCCTTTGTGCGGGTCAGCACCTACAAAGCCTTTAAAAATATCCGGATATTCATCCATAAAGCCTTTTACCGCGTCATTGCTGGATGCGCTTCCAAAAGTGGTTTCAATATCACGGCCTGTAATCACAGCAGCCATTACATCATGGGCTTTTAAATCCTCCACGATCTCATCTAACGGACGAGCCTCCGCATCTAAATATTCTTCCATGCTTCTGCCTTTTAACAGCATATCTTTAAAAGCTACCGCCAGACTTTCCAGCTGTGGTCTGGTATGGGGACGAAAACGAAAATCAATAAATTTCATACAGTTCACCTCAACGTTTCATAGTTCTGTTTTTATTATAGTCCTGCCGGAATAGAAACGCAATCGGAATCAGGCACAAAAAAGCTGTTCACCATACAGATGAACAGCCTGTCTTTGTTTTATGCACTTTGCAATTTATTCAGCTTCCAGCTCCGCTTTGATCTCTGCCAGCATTTTTGCTTCTTCTTTGTTCAGCTCATAATGCTCTAATAAATCAGGACGACGCAGCAAGGTACGACGCAGCGATTCTTTTTTGCGCCATTTGCGAATATTTTCATGATGACCGCTTAAGAGCACTTCCGGCACTTCCATGCCTTCAAAATTCTGTGGTCGTGTATAGTGCGGATACTCTAACAGACCATGATAGAACGAATCCTCTTCGTAAGATTCCTGCTCTTTAATAACCCCTGGAATCAGACGGCTGATAGCATCGATCATAACCATAGCCGGCAGTTCCCCTCCGGTTAATACATAATCACCGATGGAATACTCCGCAGTTACAAACGCACGAATGCGTTCGTCAAAACCTTCGTAATGACCGCAGATAAAGGCCAGCCGTTTCTTTTTGGAAAGTTCACAGGCAGCCTCCTGGTTAAACGGTCTGCCCTGCGGAGACATGAGAATAATCTCGGTATCCGGGTCGTTTAAATCCAGATGATCGCGCAGTGCCGAAATAACCGGCTCCGGCTGCAGAACCATACCGGCTCCGCCTCCAAATGGATAATCATCTACCGAACGATGTTTATTGGTGGAATATTCCCGGAAGTTCACCACATCAATATTCAGAATATCTTTGCTTCTGGCTTTGCCTAAAAGGCTGCTGCCTAATGGGCCGGTAAACATTTCCGGAAACAGAGAGAAAATTTTAATATCCATGGATACTCCTTAATCCAGGAGCCCGTCTGGGATTTCTACATCCATGCGGTTCTGGTCTAAATCGATATTTTTAACCACGGTTTTGAGGGCAGGCAGATAAAATTCGCCAAAATCACCCTTTACTTCGTATAAATCGGTACTTGCGTTCTGCAGAACGTCTTTCACTTTACCGTAATACACATCACCCTGATATACATCCAGCCCGATCAGTTCATGAATAAAATAAGCACCTTTTGGTTTTACCGCATCTTCCGGTGCTACACACAGATAAATGTTTTTGTAGCGTTCTGCCTGTGTGCGGTCTTCAATGCCTTTGATGGTAATCAGAATGTTGTCTTTATGTTCACGAGCCGATGTAACCTCTACCTCTTC
>JAFOFM010000077.1 GCA_017387265.1 Peptococcaceae bacterium
GTTGCCGCTATTTCACTGACTCCCGCTATATCGAGTCCGCCCAGAACGGTCTGAAGGGCTTTGAGGTGATGGACATCGCCCCCGTGGGCTATATCCAGCGGCTGAACGATGCCATTGCGGATTCTGGTGTTGAAATCAACCGTAAAGTATTAGCTGACCTGGCTATTACTGATCCAAAAGCTTTCAGCGATTTAGTAGAAGTTGCTAAAAAAGCTTTAGCATAAGGCATTTAAGGATATTTCATAGCCGCAAGGTTTGTGAAATATCCTTTTTTATTACATAATTGCTGGCTTATCAGAAAGCAGAACATAGAGGAGGATCTCAAATGCGTGTTACACTGGTGATAATCTGGCTGCTTATTTTAAATGCAGCGGGCTTTATGATGATGGGCATGGATAAACGCAAAGCAAAACGGGATGCGTGGCGTATTCCAGAGCGTAATTTCTTTATAGTGGCACTTTTAGGCGGTGCATTAGGCTGTTATATCGGCATGCAGGTGTTTCATCATAAAACACTGCACAAGGCTTTTACAATCGGGATGCCGGTCATTCTGATTGTACAGATTCTTGTTCCGCTGGTGCTCTATGGCAAAGGTATGATGTAACAGGCAGAAAGGAATGAAGAAATAGATGGGTATTCTGAAACCGTTATTCAGCAGGCGACGCCGGTTTATTCGAAACCGTAATATCGAAAAACGCCGAATGTTTCGGAAAACACGGCTTTTGAAAAAACGCAGCTTCCTGTTTCGAAAATAATAGCATCGATTAGTGATAGCCTATTGTATTTTGCTGTGAAAAGGCATAGAATGGAATCAGCGAAAGAATCCAAAAGGAGCTGATTTTTATGGAACTGTTAGATAATCTGAAAGACAAAGCCGAAGAAAAACTGCATGAGGTGACAGAGCATCTGAAAGAAAATCTGGAAGAAGCAGAGCACATTGCGGAAGCTTTTGCAGAAGGCGTGCATGATAAAGCAGAAGATGTTGCAGAGCATCTGAAAGCAAATCTGGAAGAGGCAGAACATATTGCAGAAGCTTTTGCAGAAGGCGCACAGGAAAAGGCAGAACCATATCTGGAAGCTTATATCGAAAGCAAACAGCAGAATGGTTCGAATGATATCACAAAGTAGCTGATACAAAATTATAGTCCTGTATCCCCGGTGAAAAGCCGGGGATTTTTTATGTTTGACTATATGCAGCATATATAGAATTTAGTATTTACTAATCATTGTATTTTTTATGCATTTTTCTGTAAAAACGACGCATGTATGGTTGACAGAGATGTTTCGGAATGATATATTTAGTGTTAATAAAATTCAATATTTTGAATGCCTTGTCTAATAGATAGGGTAGAGGCGCGAACCTTAAGAGTATTGCTGTGGAGATACAGGAAATCGTAGAATCAGTAAAAAAGGAAGGCTCGCCGAAGTCTGTTGTTGTCCTGCGGGAACAGGCTGGGGCTGTATCGAACAGGTACAGGACTGTCAGCATTTGTAACCCAAACAGGTGCTGTTGAGCTATCATGTATGGGGATGGGGGTTATCTGTAGCTATTCGGCTAAAGGGTCATTTCTCCCTTTAGCTTTTTTTATAGTTTGAAACTGGAAACTTATCCCTGCAAGTAAGAGGAGGAGTTAAGAATGATTCGTGTTGGTGTTATGGGCGCATGCGGCCGTATGGGGCGTGAAATCTGCAGAACTGTGGTAGATGATCCTGAACTGGAACTGGTTGCAGCGTTTGACAGAGAATATCAGGGGATGGAAATCGGTGCACTGATTGGCCGTCAGGTAGAAGGGGTTCTGGTAGAAACAGATCTGGCAAAATTACTGGATGAAGTTCAGCCGGACGTTATGATTGATTTTACCGTAGCAGATGCTATGCGTGTGAATGTACCGCAGGTACTGAAAAAAGGGATTGCGGTTGTAACCGGCACCACCGGTTTAAGTGCAGAGGAACGTGCTGAAATGGGTAAACTGGCAGAAGCGAACAACACCAGTATGTTCCACGCAGCCAACTATGCGATTGGCGCTGTACTGATGATGAAATTTGCTGCAGAAGCAGCGAAATATATGCCGCATGTGGAAGTTATCGAACTGCATCATGATAAAAAACTGGATGCACCATCCGGAACAGCGGTGACTACACTGGCTAAAATTGCAGAAAACCGTACCGCATTTAAACAGGGTATGGCGGATGAATACGAAAAAATCGAAGGGGCTCGCGGCGGTGAATACGAAGGCATGCGTGTACACAGCGTTCGACTGCCGGGTTTTGTAGCAAGCCAGGAGGTTATCTTCGGGGGCTTAGGTCAGACATTAACCATTCGTCATGATTCGTTATCCCGTGAATCCTTTATGCCGGGTATTGCGCTGGCAGCTAAAAAAGTTCAGGGCTGGAAAGGCCTTGTAGAAGACCTGGAAAACATTCTGTAAGCCTTTCAAAAAGGTTGTAACGTACAGAAATACTCATAAATCCAATTCATTTAAATATACTGGAGGAAGAACCAATGAAAGAATTAACAATTGCAGTTGTAGGCGCTACTGGTGCAGTAGGTCAGGAAATCTTAAAAGTAATGGCAGAACGTAAAATCCCATACAAAGAGTTACGTCTGCTGGCAAGTAAAAGAAGTGCTGGTACCGAAATCGAATATCAGGGAAAAACCTACACTGTACAGGAAACCACTGAAAACTCTTTCGACGATGTAGATCTGGCATTATTTGCAGGTGGTCCTGCAAGCCGTGCATACGGTCGTATTGCACAGAGCAAAGGCTGTGTTGTAATCGATAACAGCAGCACCTTCCGTTTAGAGCCAGATGTTCCGCTGGTTGTTCCAGAAGTTAACCCGGAAGCACTGAAAGATCATAAAGGTCTGATTGCAAATCCAAACTGCTCCACTATTCTGCTGGTAAGTGCTCTGTATCCGCTGTACAAAAAAAGCAAAGTAAAACGTGTAATCGTTTCCACTTATCAGGCGGTATCCGGCGCAGGTAAAGAAGCAATCGATGAACTGACACTGCAGGTAAAACAGACCTTAAACGGTGAAGAAATCAAACCTGAAATCTTCCAGCATCAGATTGCATTCAACCTGATTCCGCACATCGATGTATGGATGGATGATGACTATACAAAAGAAGAAATGAAACTGGTATATGAAACTCATAAAATTCTGGGTGATGACAGCATTTCCATCACACCAACTGCAGTTCGTGTACCTGTATACCGCAGCCATTCTGAATCCGTTTACGTGGAAACAGAAGAAACCATCACTCCGGATGAAGCAAGAGAACTGCTGGCAGCAGCTCCTGGCCTGATTATTCAGGATGACCCTCATAACAATGTATATCCAATGCCTCTGTTCACATCCGATACCGACGAAGTATACGTTGGCCGTATCCGTCGCGACCTGGGCTGCGATAAAGCCCTGAACATGTGGATCACCTTCGACCAGATTCGTAAAGGCGCTGCAACCAACGCGGTTCAGATTGCAGAAGAATTACTGCGTCAGGGTTTAATCTAAGCAGAGTATCGTAGTTATAAACAGGATAAGAAACAAGGAGGATTTCCTATGAATTTCGGTAGAGTATTAACAGCAATGGTAACCCCGTTTACAGAAAACGGTGAAGTA
>JAFOFM010000078.1 GCA_017387265.1 Peptococcaceae bacterium
CGGCGTACAATACGCACTTCCTGTCCGGTGGATGCATTCACAAAAATAGAAAATGCCTCATTCACAATACTGCCGCGCACTTCGTAGGTGAGAAGTTCCTCGCTGCTGTATTCATCGGGAATCAGAGCCAGACGTACTTCATCTATCTGAAAATGCGGATTCATATTGCGCAGAATCTGTTCTTTGCTGACAGCCGGTGCCGGAATGGTACGCGCATAATGGCGTGTGGCATAGCTTGTCTGGTCAAAGTTCAGAATGGAATTGTCATCCAGCGCCATCTGGATTTTTACCATGTCGGAATAAATATAAATGCCGTTTTGTTTTGGCACAAATGTTAAATCCGCAATATGCGTGTCTTTTTCGATGTCAATACAGGCCATATCGGTGAAATGCAGACTCTGCAGAAGTGTTTCGGCCTTTGCTGCAGCCTGTTCGGCCGTGTAGAACGGCTGGCCGATTTCTCTTGTCTGATAGAACTGCAGAATATGGCCGCCATTCTGGCTTACTTCTACATAAAAAACGGTGTCTTTATTCTGATTGCGGTAACGCACACCGTAGACGGGAATTGCAGTATCTTCTGATACGAATTCCACCTGCCCGCCGGTGTGGCTGATGTGGAAGAGATTCAGAAATTCATTGGCGGATGCAATCGCTTCTTCCCGGCTGATGCGAGTTCCGGCAACAGGGCGCGGGTCCGGTTCTATTTTACGTACCCCTTCCTCTAATTCCAGTGCCGGAAAAGCATGTACCTGTGATTCAATACTCTGAAACGCAGTGGAAACAGCATTTTCTTTATCTTCTATGGATAACGATGAAAACAGCAGATTTTCATTCAATACCCGGTTTTCCAGTTTGTTTAATTCGGTCTGCACCACGCGGGAACGCTGATAAAAATCCTCCAGCTGCCTCCAGTCGGTATCGGATAATGGTTTCTGCTGTAAAACATTTTTGCGGAGCAGATACTGGCTGTATTCTGCCACATCACTTAAAAGCCGGTCCGTGTTTTCCAGTTCATGCATAGCAACGGGCAGGCTGCCTAAATGACCGGCTGCATTGTATACTTCACGCCAGAGGCTGGATAGCCCCAGCATCAGATGTTCCTGACTGGTAGTTACTAAAAGCTGGGCCAGCTGTCCATTCATGGCGGAAACGGAATCAGACAGTTCGCCAAAACTGCGCTGATACTGATTTTCCGCTTTCCAGACAGTGGAGTGATAATGCTGTTTCAGCGTGCGGATTTCCTGACGGCTCCACCAGAAACTGCCTGTCAGCAGCAGGAGCAGGATTAAAACCAGAAGCCAGGGGAAATAGGATTTCTGTTTCATAACGCTACACTCCAAATATATGTTTTCCGATTTGTGTAATGACCTTGCGTGACCAGATCCATTTACTGGTTGCTGTGGCCGGGTTCCAGTAATAAAGTGCGCCATAGGTCGGGTCCCAGCCGTTTAAGGCGGCTTTTGCCGCTTTCAGAGCTTCCTTGTCCGGTTCCATATAATACTGGCCGTCGCTGACGGCATCAAAGGCGCCCGGCTGAAAACAGACACCGTGCACACTGTCCGGAAATTTTTTATCTTCCACCCGGTTTAAGATGACGGCTCCCACTGCCACTTTGCCGACATACGGTTCCCCGCGGGCTTCCCCATGAATCATTTTCGCCAGTACCATAACATCGCTGCTGCTGTAAGTGCCGCTTTCTGCGTCTGCCTGCTGTGTCATAGCGAAGGGACATAGCAGAAGTGCAGCAAAAAGCAGCATACTGATTTTTTTTCGCATAAAATCCCTCCTGATAAAGTTATCGGATACGGTTAGTATGCGATAACTGACAGCGATTCATACTATCTGCGGCAATGATAACCGGCATACCGATAAAAACCAGATCAAATAACTGCTCCACATCGGCATTATACATACGGATGCATCCCATCGATACAGCACTGCCGATTGCTTCCGGCGTGTTGGTGCCGTGAATACCGTAACCCGGGTTGTCCAGCCCGATCCAGCGGGTGCCGAATACACCGGGTTCTGTAAGAATTTTTTTGTTTATAACCTGCCAGTTTCCGACGGGTGTTGGTGTTTGTGTTTTTCCAATGGCAACAGGAAAAACAGCCCGCAGCAGGTTATCCCGATACAGGTACAATCGGCGTTCTTTCTGTACAATCAGTATATAATCATCCATAGTGTTTTCGCCCTTTCTGTTTTTGATGCAGTATACGAAATCGGCTGCAAAGTGGTGCGGAGAAGGACACACTATGTTATAATAAAAGCAGAAACACCGGCATAGGATACTGTGCAGATATTAAAATGCAGAAGAAAGGATCTGATACTATGAATCGTCTGGAACAGCAGATGCAGTTTGCCCTGGAAGTAGATAAAGAGAAAATGATTTACCGGCAGACCTACCGGAGCGATAATGAGACTTTTGAAAACGATGCGGAACATGCATGGCATGCAGCATTGATGACGATTTTATTGAGTGAGTATGCCAGTGAGCCGTTCGATGTGCTGAAGGCCGTAACCATGCTGCTGATTCACGATATCGTAGAGATCGATGCGGGTGATACCTATGCCTACGATGAGGCCGGCATTGCAACCCAGGCCGAACGGGAACGAAAAGCCGCTGACCGGATCTTTAACATTCTGCCGGAAGATCAGGCACAGAAAATGCTGGATTTGTGGCTGGAATTCGAGGCAAAAGAAACTCCGGAAGCCCGTTTTGCCAAAGTAATGGACAATATTCAGCCGATTATGCTGAATGCAGCTACCGATGGCCGGGCATGGAAAGAACATGAAGTGAAGCTGAGTAAAATTCTGAACCGCAATAAAACAACGCCGGAAAATTCGCCGGCGCTGTGGGACTATATGCTGAATAACTTTATTCTGCCGAATGTCGAAAAAGGCAGAATTGAGGATGATACAAAGGTATAGGGGCAGGAAACCAGAATACAAAGAATAAAAAGGAGCAGGATATGTTTTCCGCGGTGTCGAGATTAAAATGAACGGGTGTGAAGTGCCGTCTTTTTGCTGTGGACGAAGTCCACAAAGCAAAAGACGGGACAAGCAGACGTCCATTTTACGAGGGTAGCGGAAAAGCATACCTGCTCTTTTTATGCAGTTTTATATGGTTTGTGATTTACATCCATGCTTTATACAGCAGACTCACACCAAGCTGCATCTGATTTTCGGTTAATGCGCCGAATCCCAGCAGTACTTTACTCTGATGTTCCTCTGGTACTTCCCCATTGAAATACGGGGAGATTGGATATACTTTTACTCCGTTTTTTTCGGCCTTCTGACACATTTCTGTTTCAGAAAGGCCGTTTTTTAGCTGTACGGTTAAATATAAGCCCGCACCTTCCCCGGAAATCTGAATGGCATCCCCGAATACAGCAAGTGCCTGAATCAGTTCCTGACCGCGGGTGCGGTACAGTTTACGCATCTTGTTCAAATGGGTTTCAAAATGTCCGGATATGATAAATTCGTGCAGAACCTCCTGCTCAAAGCGGGAAACCGCTGACTGAAACGACAGATACTGTTCCTGATACTGATGAAGCAGCGGACGGGGCAGTACCATGTAGCTGATACGAAGCGACGGTGCAATGGATTTCGAAAACGTGCCCAGATAAATAACCCGGCTGTTACGATCCAGACTCTGCAGCGCCGGCACCGGCCGCGAATTATAGCGGAATTCGCTGTCGTAGTCATCTTCAATAATATAGCGATTGCTGCCTTCCTGTGTCCAGTTCAGCAGTTTAATTCTCCGGCTGACGGGCATGGTGATACCGAGCGGAAACTGGTGCGACGGTGTCACATAAATGGCAATGTTATCGTACTGTTCCAGCGGCTCCACCTGAAGGCCGTGGCTGTCGATCGGAAACGATTCCACCCGGTGTCCCATGCGCTGAAAAAAGTGCATGGCTTTGTGATATACCGGATTTTCCATACCGATGGTGCAGCTGCTGTCCAGAATATAGCTTAGCATCTGCAGCAGATTATCGTTGCCCGCCCCGACGATTACCTGCTCTGCTGTGCAGCTTACACCGCGGGCCTGATACACATACCGGGCAATGGCCTGCCGCAGCTTGTAATCTCCCTGTGGCGGCGTACTGGTTAAAAGCCCAGGATCGTATTCGTTAAAACATTTATTCATGGCTTTGCGCCAGGCCTGAAACGGGAATTTATCCCGCGCTACATCATTGATAGAAAAATCGACCAGCAGAGACGGGGCAGTCGAAACAGACTGTTTCGGTTTTTCTTCGGCTGTTTCTTTCTGAATCAGTTCATCCAGATGGCAGACAAAAAAACCTTTTTGCGGTTTTGCGGTTAAAAATCCCTCGGAAACCAGCTGGCTGTACGCTGCGCTGACCGTGTTAACACTGATATGCATCTGGGCTGCCAGCTGACGTTTGGACGGCAGCTGATAATTTTCCGGCAGTGTGCCGTTTCGAATCTGCTGTTTTATCTGCTGATAAATCTGTACATAAAGAGGCTCCTGATTGTCCTGCAAAGAAAGATGAAGCATCATAATCACCAACTGATACCATAAATTTTATCAAAACTGATACTTTTAATAAGTTCACTGTGCGATTATTATAATAGCAGAAAACGAGACTCGTCAACAATAAAAAATAAAATGAGAAAAGAGATGGTTGTTTTGCGTCATTCAACAAAAGATATGGTGTTGGCCGGAATGGGAATTGCGCTGGTATTTGTGGCGACACTGATTAATATCAAATTACCTATCGGGCAGGGCGGGCTGATTCACTTAGGCAATGTGCCGCTGTTTTTATTTGCTATTTTATTTGGCAGAAAGACTGGCGCCATCGCCGGAGCATTCGGCATGGGTCTGTTTGATTTAATGGGAGGCTGGACACCA
>JAFOFM010000079.1 GCA_017387265.1 Peptococcaceae bacterium
CCAGCTACCGGGCTGTCAATGCCGCCGGATAATAATACTACCCCGCGTCCGCTGCTGCCCACAGGCAGCCCTCTAAGCCCTGGATAACTTCTGGTATAAATATATGTTCCGTCGGTACGAATTTCCAGAAGCAGATCAATATCATATTTGTGCAGATCTGCTTTCAGGCCTGGCACATTTTTCAGCATATGCGCTGCAATAAGCTGCTGCATTTCCGGAGAGGTTACCGGGAATTTTTTGTTAGCACGCTTTACACTTACACGAAACCGGCTTGGCCCATCAATGGCTGCACGCAGTTCTTCCAGTGCGGTTGCTTTGATTTCTTCCAGTTCAAAACCGGTTTTACGAGCCGGACTGTAAGACGAGATCCCAAATACATGATTCAGCGAATCATAAAACAGTTCTGGCGCTCTGCCTTCCAGTTTCAGATACAGACGTCCCATTTCCCGTTCAATAACCGGTGTGATATCTAAATCGGTTTTTACCTGTTCTTTGATATTATGCACTAAACGGTTCAGGAAATCTTTCTGGTTTTTCCCTTTCAGCGCAATTTCCGCATATCGGATAACAATATGATCGTACATTCGAATCACCCCTGTTATTATTCAGCAGATTTATTTTTCTTGTAGGACTTTTTCCCGTCACGACTGTAAGTTTTCGGTTTACCGGCTTTATTGCTGTAATCTTTTTTACCAGCATCTTTTTTGAAAACATCTTTTTTGTTAAAGTCTTTTTTCGCGAAATCTTTCTTCATGCCGTCTTTTTTATATTTCCCGTCATGATTTCCTCCGCGACCGCCTTTTCCATGACCGCCCCGGCCTCTATTACTATCTCTTCTTGGTTCTTTCAGACGTTTTACATAAATCGGACGTTCTGCCGATAAACGAATTTCATCCATATTGGCTTCATGATCATTGTCGCCAGCCATTAATTCCAGCATAGCTGCTACTACATCAACACTGCCGTATTCCTGAATCAGATCATTTGCCAGTTCCTGATAATCCAGCACACGACCTTCTTTGATTGCAGTTACGATCTGACCAAACAGGATATCCTGTTTCTTCTGGCGACTGTCCTGAGCGGAAGGCAGTTTGGTTCTCTGCAGCTTACGCTGAATGGTTTTTTCGATGACTTTCAGATGAGGCAGCTCTCTTGGTTCAACAAAAGTAAGTGCCAGACCTTCTTTCCCGGCACGACCGGTACGACCGATACGATGCACATAGTTATCAATTTCCTGCGGCAGGTCAAAGTTAAATACATGACTTACACCAGAAACATCCAGACCGCGAGCAGCAACATCCGTTGCAACCAGAATGGAAATCTGACCATTGCGGAATTTATTCATTACAATGTCACGATGACGCTGTGTTAAATCCCCATGCAGCCCTTCTGCCTGATAACCCAGTTTCTGCAGAGCTTCGGTTAATTCATCTACACGACGTTTGGTGCGTCCAAATACCATAGCCAGCTCCGGATTATGAATGTCTAACAGACGGCACAGTAATTTGAATTTGTCCTGCTCCGGCACTTCAAAATACTGCTGTTCAATCAATGGTACAGTCAGTTCCTGTGCTTTAACTTTTACCAGCACCGGCTCTTTCATAAATTTATTTGCAATCGCTTTGATTTCATCTTTCATGGTTGCAGAGAACATCATAGTCTGACGTTCTTCCGGACAGGAAGACAGAATGGTTTCAATGTCTTCCAGGAAGCCCATGTTCAGCATTTCATCGGCTTCATCCAGTACAATCATTTTCAGGTTATCTAAACGAATGGTTTTACGATTCATATGGTCCATTAAACGACCCGGTGTTGCTACGATTACCTGTGGACGGCCTTTTAATTCACGAATCTGACGGTTAATATCCTGCCCGCCATAAACTGCAACCGATTTCATGCGCAGATATTTGCTGAGTTTTTTAACTTCTTTTTCTACCTGCATACACAGTTCACGGGTAGGAGTCAGAATCAGTACCTGCACAACAGGTTCATTGCCTAATAACTGCAGAAACGGAATGGTAAACGCTGCTGTTTTCCCGGTCCCTGTCTGTGCCTGACCAATAACATCCTGCCCGGTCAGAGCTACTGGAATAGCCTGTTCCTGAATTGGAGTCGCTTCTGTGAAGCCCATGTCCTGAATTGCTCTTAAAATTTCATCTTTCAGATTTAATGTTTCAAAATTTAACATTCAATACCTCTTTTAATCTGTAAATTCAATCAGCAGACAGAATCCAAAAACGCTCCATCTGCACAGGCACTTTCCTGCACTGGCAGGAAAAATGCATTATCTATATAGTTTATCGTACCTGACTGTAAATTACAAGTCGAAAGATACTTTAAAACAGTTTCATATCATGTTTTACTGTTAAAACATAAAAAAACTAGAAAATAAGCCGCTGTCTGTGTACATAAATATTCTGCAGCAATGCTATCCCTGCCAGATTTGTCAGCATCGAACTGCCGCCATAACTGACAAAAGGCAGTGGAATACCGGTAACCGGCATCAGCCCCATAGTCATGCCTGCATTCTCAAGAATATGGAACAGATACATACTTACAATTCCGGCAGCAACCAGGGCTCCATATAAATCTTTTGATAACATGGCAACTCGTAATCCGCGGAAGAGTAAAAATGCATACAAAAGCAGCAAAGTGCAGGCACCTATAAAACCAAGTTCTTCTGACAACACTGCAAAAATAAAGTCTGTCCACTGCTCCGGCATAAACGCCCCGCTGCTCTGGCTTCCCATATGAAGCCCTTCCCCAAACAGACCGCCATTGCCAATTGCAATTTTCGACTGGGCTACATTATATCCGGCACCGCGAGGGTCTAAGGATGGGTCAAACAGCACTAAAAAACGATTTAACTGATAGGTCTGCAGCGGACACCACCAGTTCAGTTTCCATACCCCGATTAAATAGATAATCAGCGCCAGTGTGCCACCGCCAAAAATACCAAGTAGGAGTTTTCGATTGGCACCGGCAATCAGAAGCATACCAATCATAATAAAGATAAATACCAGCGAACTGCCTAAATCCGGCTGCACCATCAGCAATAATACCGGAGGAACCATATATAGAAAACATGGAATCAGTTCCATCAATGTCTGCAGATTTTCTCTACGTGCAGATAAAAACTGTGCATAGCTCAGTATCATCAGAATTTTACAGAATTCTGCCGGCTGCAGCGTAAAACCGCCAATCGCAAACCAGCCCTTTGCACCGCCTCGTTCTACCCCGATAACCAGAACCGCTACCAGTAAAACCATGGATGCAATATAAAACTCTTTCGGATAATTTTTTAATACGCTGTAGTCAAATTGCAACAGCGCAAAAACAGCTGCCGTTCCGATTCCCACAAAAAGAAGCTGTTTTGCTACATAATTGCTTTCTTTTGCAGCAGCAGCACTATCCAGCACAAACAGTCCCAGCACTATAATAACGGCAACTGTCAACAGCATACTAAAATCCATTTTTTTCAGCAGTCGATAAAAGTTCTGCATCATCGTTGTACTGCAGCTCCTTTCTATAGATTCATCAGACAGATATTTTCAGCAGCATCGTATAGCCGCTTAATTACCTGCGTTACGTTTTACGCTGGATACAGGAATATTTACTTCCAGCATAGTCATATTATCCTGTTCTGCCATCTGTACATCCAGGGCAGCTTCATCGAAATCCATATATTTCGAAATCACTTCTACCAGATC
>JAFOFM010000080.1 GCA_017387265.1 Peptococcaceae bacterium
AGATTCATGCGCACCCCTCTCTTTAGTCTTCCATTGCGAACATTTGTTCAAATTCTTATTGCATTATCCAAACATTTGTTTTATGATAATATGTATTCCATACAAATGTTCTGTTTTTAACATAAACACTGTATCATCTCATATGGAAACTTTCTAGCCGCAGGAGATACTCTTATGCAACTACTCGATAAACTCACGATTTTAGCTGACGCCGCCAAATATGATGTCTCCTGCTCCTCTTCCGGTTCCACGCGTAAAGGAGAAGCAGGAACTATCGGTTCAGCAGCAAAATCAGGTATCTGTCACTCGTTTACTGCCGACGGACGCTGTATTTCGCTGTTAAAAATTCTGATGACCAATAACTGCATTTATGATTGTGCTTATTGCCTAAACCGGCGCAGCAATGATACTCCTCGCGCCATGTTTACAATTGATGAAATCGTGCAGCTGACCATGGATTTCTACCGACGCAATTATATCGAAGGACTGTTTTTAAGTTCCGCGGTAATCGCTTCGCCGGATTACACCATGGAGCTGCTGATTCAAGTGGCACAAAAACTGCGTTATAAAGAAAAATTTCACGGTTATCTTCATTTAAAAGCCATCCCTGGAGCTAACCCGGCACTGATTGAACAGGCCGGACATCTGGCCGACCGGCTCAGCATCAATCTGGAACTGCCATCGGAACAGTCCTTAAATCTGCTGGCGCCGGATAAAACCAGGACAAATCTGCTTTTGCCCATGCACCAGATTCATCGCGGTATTTTAGAACGACAACAGGAACGTGCCCTGATGAAAAAAGCACCGCTTTTTGTACCGGCCGGACAGACCACACAGATGATTGTCGGCGCTTCCGGAGAAAGCGATTTACAGATTCTGAGGCTTTCCTCGGCACTATATAAAAAATTTTCTATGAAGCGGGTATATTTTTCCGCCTATGTACCGCTTAATACCGACTCCCGGCTTCCGCAGATTGCTAAACCGCCCATGCTGCGAGAAAACCGGCTGTATCAGGCCGACTGGCTAATGCGATTTTACGGCTTCGATGCTGCCGAACTGTTAGACGAAGCCAATCCCAACTTTGACCCCGACTATGACCCGAAAATCATCTGGGCCGTACGTCATCCGGAAGTATTCCCTGTAGAAATTAATTCAGCACCTTACCAGCAGCTGCTTCGAGTACCAGGGCTGGGGATTCGCTGTGCCCAGCGAATTGTCAGCGCGCGAAGAACCGGCCGATTGGATTTTGAGGATTTAATCCATATGAAAGTATCCTTAAAACGGGCTCAGTATTTCATTACCTGCAAGGGAAAATATTATCGCATCCAGAACCCGGAACCGGACATGATACTCCGGGCGTTAAAACCATCTGCCCGCTCCCCGTACGAACAGTTGAATCTGTTTGACGACTGGCAGACCGTACAGCCGAAAACCAACATCGAGCTTCTGGATGCTGATGCCTATTTTCCCAAACAGACTGCAACTGGCACTGCCCCACAGCCAATAGCCTGTACACGGCAGGCGACCTGTCTGCCGCCTGTCTTTTCATCCTCCCTGTCAGAAAGGAGTCGTATCGATGAACGCCTATCTGTATGACGGCAGTTTTTATGGTCTGTTAACTGCATATTTTTACGCCTGGAACGATAACGACATCTACACCATCGCCAAAGAAGCCGCTTATACATCAGATTTGTTAAGCCGGCCAGTCCATATCGTCACCCAGACTGACAAAGCACAGCGTATCATACACTCGGTACAACAGAACCTTTCCGCTTACACTATGAAAAATCTATATCTTATATATCTAAGTGAACTGACAGAGTGTGATCTGCTAGGGCTTACCTATCTGCGGCTTTGCTTTTCCAAAGGAAATGGTATTAACCATGCCAAACAGCATCCGGTTATCCGCCAGGTGGATGCTATTCATCGCAAGGTCATGCACGAATACGATCACATGAAAGGATTCCTGCGATTTCAGAAAATCAATGACCAGATATTTTTTGCCCGGTTTGCTCCTGATCATAACCAGCTTCCGTTATTAATGCATCATCTGACAGAACGGTTTTCCGATCAGAAGATGATTGTGCACGACGAAAAGCGAAACTGCGCTATGCTATATAATTTACAGGAACGGGTTATTATTCCCTTTACGAAGGAAGATGCTGCACATATTCTGGCAGACTGCCAGGATGATACAATTGATTTATTCCGTCGCTATTTTCAGACAATCAACATACCAGAACGGGAAAATCTGTGCCAGCAGACTGGCTATATGCCGCATCGCTACCGGCACTATATGCCGGAAACTGAATAAACGGCAAGAGAGAATAATAACAATGTGCATTTTCCAAAAGGATTCTGGATAAGACGTCCATGTTCCTCCGATGAAAAAACAGAACAAAAAACGAAAGATGTCGAAAAATCACCTGTCCATATGACAGGAATTTACCGACATCTTTTTATGTTTATCCGGATTCTTTTTTCTGTTTTACTGCAAAACCGCTAAATAGCCGCCAGTTCCTCATACAGATAATCGTTCAGAATTTTAATATAGGTGCCTTTCATACCAAGGGACCTAGCATCGATAACACCGGCACTTTCCAGCTTACGCAGAGCATTTACGATGACCGAACGAGTCAGTTTATATTCCGCTGCCAGTTTACTTGCCACCAGGAACCCTTCATTTCCCTCGATTTCGCTAAAAATATATTTTACCGCTTCCAGTTCCGAGTAGCTTAATACTTCTAACGCCAGCTGTACTACTGTTTTTTTACGGGCTTCTGTTTCCGCCTTACGGCTGGCTGTTCGAATCATCAGCACCGATGCCAGCGCTGCCGCATATTCGGCAAGAAGCGGAATTTCATCGGAAAAATTTCCGTTTTCTCTGGCACAGATGAAAAAACCCATGCGTTCCGCCTGACTGCCCACTGGTACCAGCGTCATACAATTGCCATTATGCTGCTGATTATACACCGGATGTCGCATGGCCATCAGCCATTCCAGATTATCCCGGCTGCACTGCCGCTCATCCAGTTCCCGGCGGCTGAAAATCTGTATCGCTTCCGTGTCACAGCAGCCTAAAAGTGCCCCTGACTGATTCATAATATATACACTGCACTGCAGCAAATGATGCAGCTGTTCCGCAGCAGCCTGTACATCCAGCGCATCTACCGTTGCCTTCTGCATCATCAGATGCATTGTTCTGTTTTTTTCTAATACGGATTCCATTTCCATGGTGATTGCCTCCTAAATCATGTTAATCGCAAGATAGTAGTATTATTGCCAGAGATTTACACAATATTCACAGAAGGCGAAATTTATTAAGGGAATTATTAGTAAAAATCAGTACCGGTTATCTGCTTATATAATATTCCTTTTATTCATCCTCTTTCCTGATAAACTAAAAAACCCGGACAGGTACTCTGTTCCGGGTTTTCTGATTCTTTTAAAATTTCATCTGCAGCAAATTCTGCAGTTCTTCCATAGTGGAGACCGTATTAATCAGGTCCCGCATTCGTGCTGCATTTGGTAGTCCTTTATAATACCAGGCAATATGTTTGCGCAGTTCCTTCATCGCTACATATTCCCCTTTTTCGGCACAAATTAACCGGGCATGGTGCAGAATCACTTCTTTGCGCTGCTCTAAAGCCGGTTCCGGCTGGTACATTCCAGTACGCAGATAGTCCAGCGTCTGCTGATACATCCATGGCCGCCCCAGCGCACCGCGACCTAGCATAATACCGTCACATCCGGTCTCTTCCATCATTTTTTTACCATCTTCCGGCTCAAATAAATCTCCGTTCCCAATAACCGGAACCTGTACAGCCTCTTTTACCTGCCGGATAATCTCCCAGTCCGCTTTTCCGCTGTAATACTGCATGCGAGTACGGCCATGCACCGCAATAGCACTGACGCCAGCTGCTTCCATACGTTTTGCATATTCCACCGCATTCACCGAAGTATCATCCCAGCCCTTGCGAAATTTTACTGTAATCGGCACATCTACCGCTTTTACCATGGCTTCTACAATTTCTGCAGCCAGTTCCGGATTTCGCATCAGAGAAGATCCTTCACCATTATTTACAACTTTCGGCACCGGACAACCCATATTAATATCAATAATCTGCGCACCGTGAGCCTGCATAATGCGGGCACCTTCTGCCATCACGTCCGGCTCCGAGCCGAAAATCTGCATATTCACCGGCTGCACTTCATCTTCCATATTCATTAAAAGATAGGTTTTTTGATTTTTATAAGTCAGTGCCTTGGCACTGATCATTTCTGTATATACCAGCCCACAGCCGTATTCTCTGGCAATCAGACGGCTCGGGCGATCACTGATACCAGCCATCGGCGCTGCGACTACCGGATTTTCATTTAAAATCTGTTTGATACGAGTCATAGTTTTCTCCTGTATCTGCTTTCTGTTCGGGTTCTCACTTCTTTTCGGATTTCATCATAGCAAATTATCCGCCTGTGTGCAAGAAAAAGCCATAGAAAAAAGGACGCATCCATCGGATACGTCCCGTGTAATCATGAAATAATTTATTATTCGCCTACAGCATCCAGCGCTGCTTTGATTTTTGCCGCAATGCCAACGATTTTTTCTTCCGGCAGTGCACATAACGCTACACGAATCCCGGCATTAGCACCATCACCCAGTGGAACCATAAAGATATCGCTTTTCCGCAGTTCTGCCGCTACTTCTTCCGCTTTTACGGTTGGCACGGTTACAAAGAAACCGGCATCAAACGGACAGGTTTTTAAGCCAACTTCCTGCGCTTCTTTTACAAATACTTCTGCGCGTTTTAACAGGCTTAGGCGCAGTTCTTCCTGTTCTGCACGGAATGCTGCTTTCAGCTCAGGATTCTGATCAATTTTTTCCATAACATGCATCCCTAAACGGCTGCAGTTAGACCAGGTCGCACGGCTGGAGAATTTGTTAATTGCAATAAATTCTTCAACTTCCTGCTGACTGGAGGATACGCATAACAGACAGCCTAAACGATAGCCGTACATAGCATAGCTTTTAGACATAGTATACGCTACCAGCAGAATGAAGTTTTCCGGCAGATCATTAAACAGAGTGAAAATTTCACGAGCTTCCGGCGCTGCGTAGTCAATATAGGCTACGTCTAACAGCAGAACAACATTGTTTTTACCGTTATTTGCAATAGCAGTCAGTTCTGCCATAATTGCTTCCCATTCATCTCGTTTTACATTGTACCCGGTTGGATTGTTTGCCGGTGTATTCATTACCAGGAATACATTGGTCTGTTTTTCTGCATATTCACGCAGTTTATCAATGCAGCCCTGTACATTAAATTTGTTATTTTCATCAAACGATACAAAGGTATCAAAACCGCGGCCGCATTCCCGGCAGATGCTTTTGTAAGCTGCCCAGTAACGGTCCATTGTCAGTACAGTGTCACCTGGTTCCAGATAGTTATAAATAGAATGATGTAAACCGCCGGTACCGCCCGGAGTTGCCACACCGTCAATAAAGCCGTTTGGACGATATTCACGGAATGCACCGTCAATTGCTGCATTTACGAAACCTTTTGTCCCTTCAATTGGCGCATATTCGGCAGAATCGCGGAATGGAATGTTTTTCACAACTTCTTCCACAGTTTTCATAGTAATCAGCTGACCATTGGCATCTAAAAATGCACCGGTAGTGGCATTGATAATATTTTCCTTGCCTACTTCTGCTGCACGTGCCTTTGCCATACCGCTGATGCGGAAGATTTTAT
>JAFOFM010000001.1 GCA_017387265.1 Peptococcaceae bacterium
CAGACTGTGCCGGTAAAAAATCGGTGCAATCTGCTGTTTTTGATTGTGGCTCCTGTTCAAATATTATATAATGGTAAACGAATAGAAACGACGCAGAGCGAAGGTTCTGCAGAAAGGAGAATACAATGGAAAGCAATATCATGGAAGAAATGAAAGAGCAGAGTGAAAATAATGAAGTAATGCGTCCTTTTGTACATCTGCATAATCATACGGCATACAGCCTCTTAGACGGTGCCAGTAAAATCGGCGAAATGATAGAACGGGCCAAAGAACTGAATCAGCCGGCGCTGGCGATTACCGATCATGGTGTTATGTATGGTGTAGTGGATTTTTATAAAGCCTGTAAAAAAGCCGGCGTGAAACCGATTATCGGCTGTGAGGTTTATGTGGCGCCGCGTACACGGTTTGATAAACAGGCGGGGCTGGATGACAGTGCGTATCATCTGGTGCTGCTTGTAAAAAATGAGCAGGGTTATCGCAATTTATCCCGGCTGGAATCGCTGGCATCGTTAGATGGCTTTTATTATAAACCCCGTGTTGACCGGGAGATTTTAGAACAGTATCACGAAGGCCTGATTGCACTGTCGGGCTGTTTAGCCGGTGAGGTAGCGCAGAAAATCCTGCAGGAGGATCTGGAAGGTGCCCGCGAAGCAGCGCAGTGGTATCAGAATACTTTCGGTGCGGAGAACTATTATTTTGAGGTGCAGAATCATGGCATGCATGAGCAGATTCGCATTAACTATCATTTGAATATTCTCAGTGAGGAACTGGGTATTCCGCTGGTTGCCACCAACGATAATCACTATGTTTACCGGGAAGATGCCAAAACCCAGGATGTTATGATGTGTATCCAGATGGGCAAAACCATGGATGATACCAGCCGCATGAAGTTCGAGGGCGATCATTTTTATCTGAAGAGCTATGATGAAATGCAGCAGATTCTGGGCGATTATCCAGAGTCCTTAACTAATACACTGAAAATTGCCGATCAGTGTAATTTTGACTTTACCTTCGGCGAAAACCACATGCCGATTTTCGATGTGCCGGAAGGCTATACGCTGGATTCGTATTTTGAAGCCTTATGCCGTGAGGAAATTAAAACCCGTTATAATCCGGTAACCGAGGAAGTCACAAAACGTCTGGAGTTTGAGCTGGATGTTATCAAGCAGATGGGCTATTCCGGCTATTTTCTGATTGTATGGGACTTTATCCGTTTTGCCAGAGAAAAAGGCATTTATGTAGGCCCGGGGCGCGGTTCTGCAGCAGGCAGCATTGTTTCCTATGCGCTGCATATTACCGATATTGATCCGTTAAAATATGATCTGCTCTTTGAACGTTTTTTAAATCCGGAGCGCGTCAGCATGCCCGATATTGATATCGACTTCTGCTATGAGCGCAGAGGGGAAGTTATCGATTACGTTATCGAAAAATACGGGCAGGATCATGTATGTCAGATTATTACCTTTGGTACCATGGCAGCTCGCGGGGCTATTCGCGATGTCGGCCGCGTGCTGAATATTCCCATTGCCACAGTAAATAAAGTCAGCAAGGCCATCCCGAATGAACTGGGGATGACTATTGAAAAAGCGCTTAAAGCTTCTGCAGAGCTGAGAGGCTATTGTGAAGAAGACGAACAGATTGCCGAACTGATTGCAACGGCACAAAAGCTGGAAGGACTTCCACGTCATGCCGGCACTCATGCGGCCGGGGTTGTAATTTCCAAAGAGGCGCTGGACTGTTATCTGCCGCTGCAGAAATCAGCAGAGTGCGGTGTTATCACCCAGTTTGCAAAAGAGAACGTCGAAGAAATTGGCCTGTTAAAAATGGACTTTCTGGGCCTTCGTACATTAACCGTTATCAATAAAGCGGTAGACATGATTAAAACCAATCACGGTGTTACTATTGATTTTAACACCATGCCGATGGATGATAAAAAAACCTATCAGCTGCTTTGCGATGCGGAAAGTATCGGCGTGTTCCAGCTGGAAAGCGGCGGTCTGCGCGCCATTATGAAAGAGCTGCAGCCAAATGATTTAGAAGATGTAATTGCCCTTGTGGCGCTGTACCGTCCAGGACCGTTAAACAGCGGTATGGCAGATGATTTTATTCAGCGCAAACACGGACGCAAAGAAATCGAATATCTGCATCCGCTGTTAGAACCGATTTTAAAACCAACCTACGGGGTTATTTTATATCAGGAACAGGTTATGCGTATTGCCAGTGACCTTGCGGGATTCTCTCTTGGGCAGGCAGATATGCTCCGCCGTGCAATGGGGAAAAAGAAACCGGAAATCATCGCAGCTATGAAACAGGATTTTCTGGATGGTGCCGAAAAAACCGGTGTAGGCCGCGATATTGCAGCCAAAGTATTTGAGTTAATCGAGTATTTTGCCGGTTACGGCTTTAATAAGAGCCACAGTGCTGCCTATGCGGTAGTTGCCTACCAGACAGCCTATTTGAAAGCCCATTATCCGGTAGAGTTTATGGCTGCGCTTTTAACCAGTGTTATGGATTCGGCGGATCGTGTATCTTTTTATATTGCTGAGTGCAAACGCATGGGCATTCCGGTATTAACGCCGGATGTAAACGAAAGTCAGGAAAACTTTACTGTACACAACGGTCGCATCCGATTCGGGCTCGCGGCGATGAAAAATGTAGGGAAAGGTGCTATGCAGTCGATTATCCAGATTCGTAACGAGGACGGACCGTTCGCATCTCTTCAGGATTTCTGCGCCCGTGTCGATTTAAGCCATGTAAACAAACGCATGCTTGAAAATCTGATTAAAGGTGGGGCGTTTGGTTCGGTTGCCGGGAATAAACGACAGCTTTTAACCATTCTGGACGAATGCCTGGAACAGGGGCACGAGATTGCACGAAGCAAATCCAGTGCACAGATCTCTCTTTTTGATTTAGATGAGGAGCAGACCGGGCTAAGCTCCCGTTATGCACCGATTCCTCTTCCGGATATAGCGGAGTTTTCCGCGCAGGAGCTTCTGGCCATGGAAAAACAGATTCTGGGCTTATATGTAAGCGGGCATCCGCTGGATGACTATACGCAGGTAATCAGTGAAAAAACATCGACCACGCTTTCCGAATTAACGGAAGAACACGACCAGCAGCGTATCGTGGTTGCCGGTATGATTAATAACTTTAAAATCAGCACCACCAAAAAAGGGGATACCATGGCAACCTGTCAGTTTGAAGATTTAACCGGCTCTATGGAAATGCTGGTATTCCCGAAAACCTTTGTGCGCTACCGGGAAATGATTGAAAAAGATTCTATTGTGTTAGTAAAAGGCCGGTTTCTGGCACAGGATGATAATCCGAAGCTTTCCGCTGATGAAATTCTGCCGCTTCCGGATGATAAAGCCTGGGCAGAACAGAAGACAAAAGGGCAGAGCTTTGCCCGCAGTGTGCCGGATACACCTGTATTGCAGAAAACCAATACGCCGGATCGGGCGCATCCAGACAAAGGGGAATCCTCTGCGCCGGAAGGTGCACCACAGGTGGCATCCCTTCAGGAAGTGGCGAAAAAACAGAAGAAAAAGCTTTATCTTCGTTTAACAGCCGAAACAAGCACGCCGCAGGTGCAGCAGAAACTGAAAACCATATTGCGGCAGCATAACGGACCAATGCCGGTATATTTTTATTTCAGCGAACAGAAAAAAATGGTGCTGGCCGAATATCATTACTGGGTAGCCAGTGATATTGATTTGATTATGGCTTTAAGCCAGATTCTCGGTGCCGAGAATATCTCGGTGAAAGAGGATTAACAGGAGGACGAACATGAAAACAGCCATTTATGCAGGAACCTTTGACCCGATTACCAACGGGCATCTGAGTGTACTGAACAGTGCAGCCAGACTGTTTGATAAAGTAATTGTAGGTGTTGCTGCGGATAACAATAAAAAAACACTCTTTACACTGGAGGAACGCACAAAGCTGGCAGAAGCCAGCACCGGGCATTTATCCAATGTAGTAGTGCAGGAGTTTTCAGGGCTTTTAGTCGATTTTGCAAAGGAACAGAATGCGTCGGCGCTAGTACGCGGTCTGCGTGTTGTGTCGGACTTTGAGTACGAAATGCAGATGGCGATGTTTAACAAAGATTTAAACGGCGAACTGGAAACCGTATTCTTTATTGCCGATGCCGAACATTCCTTTATCAGCTCCAGCCAGGTGCGCAATATTGCAAGCCTTGGCGGCAGTATTGACAAATATGTATCGCAGCCGGTTGCCGATGCGTTAAAGGCAAAATACGGGCAGAAGAACGCAGAATAGAGGTGTGCCATGGCAGAAATTTATGACCGCACCCGGATGTTAGTTGGTGATGCCGGTATGGAAAAACTGCAGAACGCCCATGTATTCATTGCCGGAATCGGCGGTGTGGGTTCGTTTACAGCGGAGGCACTTGCCCGTGCCGGTGTGGGAACGCTTACGCTTCTGGATAATGATACGGTTGATATCACCAATCTGAACCGGCAGATTCATGCCACACAGAAAACAGTGGGGCGTCCGAAGGTAGAGGTTATGGCAGAACGCATCCGTGAGATTAATCCGGAGATTCAGGTGCATACGATCAATGCGTTTTTACTGGATGACAATACCGAAGCGGTTCTGGGTGACGGCGGCTATGATTATATTGTGGATGCAGTGGATACAGTAACGGCCAAGCTCTCGCTGATTTTATATGCCAGAGAGCGTAACATTCCGGTAATCAGCAGTATGGGCACTGCAAACAAGCTGGATGCTACAAAATTTGAAGTGGTGGATATCAGCAAAACTCATACCTGTCCGCTGGCACGTGTCATGCGGAAAGAACTGCGCGATCGCGGTATTATATCCGGCGTAGAAGTGCTTTATTCTACTGCGCTGCCGGTAAAAATCCAGACAGCCGCGGATGCAGAGGATGGCGAGCGTAAAAAACCGGTGCCTGCAAGTATCTCCTATGTGCCGTCGGTAGCAGGGCTTTTACTGGCCGGACATGTAATTCAGCAGCTTTTAGCAGCGAATTCCCGATAAAATTTAGTGATTAAGCAGATACCGGGCAGAATGGCATTGACTTTTTAATCGGTATTCTGTAAACTATATGCATGTTGATTTTTGTGAAGCGATGATTTTCACTATATCAGGAGGTTTTATATTATGGCAAGCGAAAAAGTAATTATGTTAACTGAAGACAATTTCCGCGAAGTTGTTCTGCAGTCTGAACAGCCAGTACTGGTTGACTTCTGGGCAGCATGGTGCGGTCCTTGCAAAATGATTGCTCCAATCGTTGATGAAGTAGCAGAAGATTTCGACGGTAAAGCAAAAGTATGCAAACTGAATGTAGACGATTGCGGCAGAATCGCTCAGTCTTACGGCGTAATGAGCATTCCAACTCTGATCGTATTCAAAAACGGTCAGGAATCCGGCAGAATCGTTGGTTTCCGTCCTAAAGCTGAAATCGCAAGAATGCTGGAAAACTAAGCAAACCTCTAAAACGGACTTCTTACGAAGTCCGTTTTTTTGTACCTTTCTCCAGTCTATATACCGCCGTATAAAATATTCTCTTTTCATATCTGCGAATCAGGTGTATAATAGATTCTATACTATACATTTCAAACAAAAACAGTAGGAATGAAACGGAAGTGGATGCAGATGCATGAGGAAAAACTCTGGACGAAATCATATATTACAGCGATTCTGATTCAGCTATGTCTTGCAATGGGCTATTTTATGCTGTATTCTACAATCGGTATTTATGCCCGCAGTTTAACGAGCGTTGAACTTTATGTGGGTGTGGTAACCGGTATGTTTACCTTTGCTGCACTGTTTACCCGGTTTTTTACCGGCCCTGCGCTGGACCGGTTTCCGCGAAAGCTGATTCTGCTTGTCGGGCTTTTATTATCAGTGGTGTCCAATGCCTGCTATATTATCAGTAATAATATTGAGTTCCTGATTGCTATGCGCGCCGTAAATGGTCTGGGTTATGGTTTATCCAGTGCGGCGCTTGCGACGATCGTAAGTACTATGCTGCCTCCAAAACGTCTGTTAGAAGGCGTGGGCTACTGCATGATGTTCAATACCTTATGCGGGGCAGTAGGGCCGACCATTGCGCTGAATATTTCCAACAGCAATCCGGAAAACTTCCGCATTGTATTTGTAATCAGCACAGTCTTTACTGTTTTAAGTGTGATTCTTGCCATGCTGCTGAAGCCAAAATCCTATACGAACAATGAGACAGCGAACAATAAGCTAACGGA
>JAFOFM010000081.1 GCA_017387265.1 Peptococcaceae bacterium
AGTTTCCCATCAATATAGACCAGCACAGCTGGTGCTGTAAAAATCTGCAGCTCTCCTCCAGCTTCCGGTACCGATTCAATTTCCAGATAACCAGCCGAAACAGCTGCGTAGTTTTTCAGCCATTCATCGATTTTCTGACGAATACGAATACAGGGCGCACAGGTCCTGCTTGCCACTTCTAAAATAGCAATACCGTCCTGCTTTTGAAACCGGTGAAGCTCTTCTATGGAATCAATCTGTATCACGGTTTTCACCAGCCTTATTGGAGATTTTGCAATGCCGTTCCATGCAATATTCATATTATAGCACAAAATCAGAGGCTGTAGAAAACAAAAATGGATGGGATGAAAAATCATCCCATCCGCCTTACAGAAAAGCAGGATTATCTGCATGCATGTTTTTCCCTGTCTTACTGAGTGCCACACAAAGCAGTATGGTAATTGCCATATCCGGCAGCGTATTCCCGATAAGAATGTCCACCTGCATGAGCAATCGATACAGGATAAAACCAGTCAGCCATATAGTGAGATTTTTTATATCGAATGAACAGGTTTCTGGGCGTTTCTTCAGAATGAAGAAATCTGCAATTTGAATCGCAATCATCGGTGCAAATACCGAGCCGATGAAGTAAAGAAACTCTGTGATATCATACAGCGGAAGAAACATCGCTCCGAATGTCCCCGCAACTGTTACCGCAACTGCAATCAGCCTGCCGTTTATTTTTCCGGAAAGCGATTCGCTGGAAACACCGGCTGAGTATGCATCAAGGAAAGTCGTAGTAACTGTCGAAAATACAACAATCAAAAGCCCCGCGATTCCAAGTCCTGCTTTTACCATGATTTGTGCAATATCCGACTCGGCTGTAAAAAGCGCAGCTCCCATCCCGATCAGATACATCCAGCAGCTTACAATACCATACGTAACAGCACTGACTGCAGCTGCCTTAACCGGTTCCTTCGCTTCGCGGGTGTAATCGCTGATTAGAGGAAGCCACGACAGAGGCATGGCTACGGATAATTCAACCGCTGCGCCAAATGTTATGCTTTCCTTACTGATATTCATAGCATTGCCTTCTCCAAAAATGACGAAACTGAGAACAATCGTCAAAACAAAAAGAGCAGCCATAGCAACTGTATTGACCTTGCCGAGATTTTTAATCCCAATCAGAATCCAGAGAATAATCAGCATACCAATGATACTGCACCACAGCCAGCTTCCAATTGAAAAAATTCCATTTGCAGCCAGTGCACCATCAAAAATCATGATAGCTGTCCAGCCGGTAAGCTGAATGATGTTCAGAACCGAAAATAACAGCGCGCCTTTCCTTCCGAAACTCATCTTTGCAGTCTCCATAGCACTCCTGCGCAGCTTACCGCCAATCATGCCGGCAAGAAAAAGCATAGTGCATCCAATGATATGACCTGTCAGAATAGCAAGGACAGCTTTTGAAAAACCAAGGGGAGCAAAATAGGTCCCTGTCATAATCTCGGCAATAGAGACCGCTGCGCCAAACCAGATTAATCCATTTTCAAATACCGATGTACGTCTTTCTTCCACTTTATTCAACCTCCCTGGCGTATTCACCCTGGAGATCAAATGCATGATTCATCGGGCCAGAGCCATATCCTAAATCAAGCATTGCAGATAAAGCACCGGAGATGTAGTCTTTGGCTCTCTGAATAGACTCCGTAAGCGTAAATCCTTTTGCAAGATTGGATGCAATGGCACTGGAAAGTGTACAGCCTGTGCCATGGGTGTTTGGATTATGAATGCGCGTTCCTTTAAACCAGACCAGTACGCCGTTTGCATAAAGCAGATCATTGGCATCATTAATACTGTGACCGCCTTTGAGCAGAACCGCACAGTGGAAGCTGTCTCCAATCTGTTTTGCTGCTGTAATCATGTCCTCTTTTGTTTCAATAGTCAACCCGGAGAGAACCTGCGCTTCCGGAATGTTCGGTGTAACAAGCGTTGAAACAGGCAGCAATTCTTCAATCAACGTCTGAACGGCATTGCCCTTCATCAGAGAAGAACCTGACGATGCAACCATAACCGGATCAACAACCACATTCTTTGCATTGTAATATCTCAATCTGTCCGCAATTACACGGATTAATTCGCTGGATGCCACCATCCCGATTTTTACGGCATCGGGATAAATATCCTCGAATACCGCATCAATCTGCTGTTTTAAAAAATCGGGTGCTGCTTCCTGTATTGCT
Source organism: Peptococcaceae bacterium (assembly GCA_017387265.1). GTDB lineage: Bacteria > Bacillota > Peptococcia > Peptococcales > Peptococcaceae > UBA7185. The sequence goes on from JAFOFM010000081.1 coordinate 2,223, forward strand.
CTCACGCCGGTCGTGTTTTGTGCTGTAAGCGCTGTAATCGCACTCATGGCATAAACACCATTCATTGTCATTGTTTTCAAATCTGCCTGAATACCGGCGCCTCCACTGCAGTCACTTCCTGCAATGGTCAATGCTGTTTTCATTTTCATATTTTTTACTCCCTTCATCCTTCAGCATCGTTTTGTATAGCGACATAAGGTGGTGCCCCCAATCTGCCGCTTAAAAATTTTTCTATTCATTCAAAATCAGTTTTCACTGCTCTATCCGGTCAGTATTATTTTCCAATCACAGCCGTTACACGTTCCTTCAGAAGCGCCGTTGCCTTTTCGATATCCTCTGCAGCAAAAATTGCAGATACAACCGCGACGCCGGAAACAGAACTGCCCTTCATTTCGCATACATTCTCGTAGCAGATTCCTCCAATTGCGACAGCGGGAATCGCTACAGACGAAACAATCTCACGAAGCTGTTCATTTGTAATACGAACTGCACTGGTTTTTGTGCTGGAAGGAAATACTGCACCGACACCGATATAATCCGCACCGGCAGCTTCTGCAGCTTTTGCCTGCCCGATTGTCTTACATGTCGCACCGATAATAAAATCTGCAGGAACACGTTTGCGTATTTCTTCAACAGGTGTATCCTCGATCCCCACATGAACACCATCCGCCCTGCTTTTTAAAGCAATATCAACATTGTCGTTGATAATCAGCGGCACATTATATTTGCGGCACAGGTTTCGAACTGCAATGGCTTCCTCAACAAAAGCCTCTTCGTCCATATTTTTTTCACGAAGCTGAACAATCGTAGCGCCGCCTTTCAGCGCATCCTCAATCTGTTCCAAAAGGGTCTGTCTGCCGACCCAGGCCTGATCTGTCACCGCATACAGCCGTAACATGTTTTCGTTGAACTTCATTTTACTCCTCCATGGCTTTCATAAGTCCGGTTACATCCTCCGTTACCATTAAACTGCTCATGAGACAGACGCCGCCTGCTCCGGTATCTCGCACTAAAGCGATATTCCCCGCATCGATTCCACCAATTCCATACACCGGAATGTGTACAGCTGCCGATACATTCCTCAAAAAATCCAGTCCTCTTCCGGGAATCCCTTTCTTGCAGTCTGTATAAAACACATGCCCGGCAGTAATGTAAGTACAGCCTGATGCCTGTGCTTCCAACGCATCCTCCACGCTGTGGCATGATGCGCCTAAAACGTTAAAAAGAGCTTTTTGCTCCTGTGGAAGTTTTCTCAGGAGATGCAATGGCAAATGAATGGCATCTGCATTGAGATCTATCGCAACATCGGAAAAAGAGTGCAGGATGCATGTTACATCATACTGTCTGCAGATTCTCATAACCTCTGTTGCCAGTCTCCTGTATTCTGCCGGTGGCAGATCTTTTTCACGGAGAATGATTCCTGCGGGACGGCAGGCTGCAATCCGTTCAATCCTTGTCAGGAAATCTTCTTTACACAACATTCGATTCGTAACACACACAATATCAAACATACACATAATCGTTCAGAACCGGCTGCAGCCCTTCACCGGACATATCCTCATACATGGTTTTAAAACTGCGGCTGTCATCAATCTCGAACTGCTCATCTCCTTTGACCGTATCGTCATCTTTACCGCTGTATTTGCTTTCATGGTCGCCTATACCAGTAGACACACCTGCCGAAACCTTAGTAGCTGCAATTTTTACGATACCGTTTCGAAACTCTGCACTCTCACGTGATGATACAGTAATTCCAACAAACGGTAAGAAAATACGATATGCACAGAGAATCTGACACAACTGTCTTTCACCAACATCAAGAGGATTAATCCTATCGTTATTGATAATGGGACGCAGTCTCGGACAGGACAGAGACATTTCTGCATGGGGATATTTGCGCTGCAGATAATAGACATGCAGTGCACTTGCTAAAGCATCCTTTCTAAAATCAGAAAGGCCGAGAAGCGCAGAAAATGCAACACCGCGCATACCGCCACGAAGTGCCCGCTCCTGTGCATCAAACCGATACGGCCATACGCGCTTGTGCCCGAGCAAATGAAGGGTTTCATATTTATCCGCATCGTAGGTTTCCTGGAACACCGTTACATAATCCGCTCCACACTCATGCAGATACTGATAATCCTCCGTATTCACCGGATAAATTTCCAGACCAACCATACGAAAATACTTTCTTGCCAGCTTACAGGCTTCACCAATATAATGCACATCACTGTTCACGTGACTTTCACCGGTAAGAATTAAAATTTCCTCCATGCCGGAGTCAGCAATGACTTTCATTTCATGTTCAATCTGCTCCATATTGAGCTTCATGCGATTAATGTGGTTGTAACAGTTAAACCCACAATATACGCAATAGTTCTCACAATAGTTTGCAATATACAAAGGGGTAAACAAGTAAACAGTATTACCGAAATGCCTGCTTGTCTCCATGCGGGCTTTCTGCGCCATCTCTTCCAGAAACGGTTCGGCCGCAGGAGATAACAGCGCCTTAAAGTCCTCAATAGAGCAGGTCTCATGGTCGAGGGCAGCACGAACATCACGGTCGGTATAGACAGAATAGTCAAAGGAATTCATCTGAGCTATAACCTGAGCACAGACATCAGATTGAATGATTTCCATGCCCGGTAAATATTCCATGTGGTTCTTACGACTGGACGGATCGGTTTCCAGTCTGTGTTTTTTCTCC
>JAFOFM010000007.1 GCA_017387265.1 Peptococcaceae bacterium
GCAGGGGCCACCATCATTAAATCGGCCAGCTCATCAATCAGTACCACAATGTACGGCATAATTTCAATGGCTTCTTTTTCTTCTTCGGTCTGTGCCGCTGCCATTCGTTCTTCCGACAGTTTATTAAACCGCGGCATATCTTTTACACCGGCATTGGCAAACACTTCATAACGGCGATCCATTTCATGTACCGCCCAGCGCAGCGCAGCCGCCGCCTTTTTGGCATCGGTTACAACCGGTGAAATCAGATGCGGAATCCCGTTATAATTTCCAAGCTCTACTTTTTTCGGGTCCACCATCACAAATTTTACCTCATCCGGCGTCGCTTTATACAGAATGCTGTTAATCAGTGTATTAATGCACACCGATTTCCCCGAACCAGTGGAACCGGCAATTAAAAGATGCGGCATTTTTGCCAGATCCGCCACAATTGCATTGCCGCTGATATCTTTCCCGAGGGCAACGGTTAATTTTGACTTGCTGTTCTGGAACGCATCACTCTCGATTAATTCCCGCAGTCCAACCATTGTAGTGGATTTGTTTGGAATTTCAATACCCACAGCGGCCTTCCCTGGAATTGGCGCCTCGATACGCACACCTGCAACCGCCATGCTAAGCGCAATGTCATCCGAAAGGTTTACAATTTTGCTTACTTTCACACCGGCAGCCGGCTGAAACTCATACTGCGTAATCGCCGGACCACAGCTTACATCCGCAATTTTACCCTTTACGCCGAAATCATGCAGTGTTTTTTCTAAACGCTCTACATTAGCCATAACATCATTGCGATTCTGGCCGCCTCCAGTATGCGTATTTACATCCAGAAGCTCAATCGATGGCAGCTGATACCCGGTAATTTCAGGCTCTTGTGGAAACAGTTCCGGAACTTCCTCCACCTGTTTCGGGATATCCTGTTTTTCCTTCGATGGTTTTTGCGGTTCCACTTTACTCTCTTCTTTTACAGGCTCAGCTTTTTTCTCAGCCTTTTTCATAGTTTCTGCAGTATGAACCGCTTCTTCTTTTTTCAGTTTCATATCCATCGCTGCCTGTTTTTCAGACCGCTCTTTCATAAATCTGTCGGTCCCAGAGGCATCCATGGTTTTCATCGTATAAGACACCTGCCGTTTATCCAGAAGCTGCTGAAAGTCATCCACCGAATCGGCAATCAGATACGGCTCTGTTTTTACCGGTTCCCGAGGACTGAGCCCGACACGCGGCTCCTGTTCATCCAGTGCTTTATGAATCTCGGCCAGGCTATTTAAAATAACCGGCTTTTCTTTTGGAATAATCACATATTCCGAAGCTCTATACGGCTCGCGTACCTGCGATACCTGTTTTTCTTTTGTCTGTTCTGTGTTTTCTTTCGAAACAAAAAAGTTTTTCAAACGGTTAAATACGCTTTCTTTTTCCGCTTCCGCCACAGTTTCTTTTCTGTCGTTTACACGAACCGGTTCTTCCTCTGATTTTACTGCCTTAGCTTCCGGTTCCGCCTCTTTCGATTTCGCAGAGCGTTTCTTCGGCTGTTCATGAGCCTCCTCTTCCTCTGCTTCCTCCTCGATAAAAATAAAGCGAATCAGCGTTTCTTTAATCTGTATCAGCCCTTCATGCACCGCTGTCAGAAAAGCCTCGCTGCCGGATCCTTGCGTGATTAAAACAATCGCCGCAATCGCAATGCAGAAAAGAACAATATACGTACCTACTGTACCTAAAAGTTTCATGAGAATCATGCTCAGCACAGCACCGGTTATACCGCCGCCAGATCCGCCAAGCCCCAGCAGCAGATTATCCTTCACATCCACATAAGTAACATGCATATGCAGAAGCGTTAACACCGCACACACAGCCAGAACCCCGCCAGCTACCTGCATATTCGACAGTCGTTTGCCGCTTAGCAGACAAAGCCCGCTCAAACAGAACAGAAACGGAAACAGCACAATACCGCTGCCCATAAGGCCATGCATCAGAATATAAATCAGACCGCCCAGAAAACCCATTTCCGCCTGTAAGTCACCCAGATTCATACCACTGGTATCCGGGGCTTTAAAAATCAGCCAGCCGCTGTAAACAGTTAAAGCCAGGAGTGCAACCCCGGTTAATACACTGGTAATATTCAACTCATTTTTCTTCGTTTTTTTAGAAGACTGTTTTTTCGCCGGTTTTTTCTTTACCGGTTCCATATCATCGATTGTTACCTGTTTTGTATTCTTTGTTTTGCCCATATCTTCACCTCAGACAAATCATTTTTCCTGAACTTATATTATACCATTTCTAACATCTGAAAAAAAGGAAAACCAAATCAAATGTTCTAAAAATAAATTCTACACAGCAAAGCAAAAATACTGCTTCCCTCTCTTAAACGCCCCTGTTTTTTAACAGATAAATAAAAAATGCTCCACCGCAGTTGCAGTGAAGCATTTCTTTGTTAATACGCCTGATTGGAATCGAACCAACGCACCTGGCTCCGGAGGCCAGTGCTCTATCCACTGAGCTACAGGCGCAAATCATCTTAAATATTATACTCAAAAGCCATGCATTTGTAAAGTTTTTTACAGAAATTTTCAATTAAAAATCTATAATCTTATTCTTACTACCGCTATTTTAATTACAATACGGATAAGGCTCTATTTTTTCGCATTTATCAGAACAAAGGTTTGCATTTTTGATTTGAATCATGTATAATATATTTGCATTTATAATTGCACTGCAGATTTTCTGCTGCAGCGTTATGCATGACACGATTACATAATTATTCTTTAATAAAGGGGCTTTTACTATGAGAACACGGGAACAGGGGCTCAGCAAACGCCAGGCTGAGATTTTAGATTATATTGTACGCCAGATTAACTTAAAAGGGTATCCGCCATCGGTTCGTGAAATCGGCGAAGCGGTTGGACTGCAGTCCAGTTCCACCGTTCACAACCATTTAACACAGCTGGAGCAGAAAGGCTATATTCGCCGCGACCCTACCAAACCAAGAGCCATTATGATTTTAAAAACCAACGACGAAATGGAAGCTTTCTACGAAGAGGAAAAACCATTTGACGAAATGATTAATGTGCCGATTATCGGCAGTGTTGCTGCAGGTACTCCAATTCTGGCCAGTCAGAACGTGGAAGATACTATCACCTTCCCGATGCACCTGATTCGCAACAACAACTCGTTCATGCTGAAAGTAAAAGGCGACAGCATGATTAACGCAGGAATTTTTGATGGCGATTTATTAATCGTAACCCCACAGAAGGTTGCGAACAACGGGGATATTGTGGTAGCTGTTATCGGAGAAGAAGCTACCGTAAAAACCTTCTATCGCGAAAAAGGACGTATTCGTCTGCAGCCGGAAAACGATTCCATGGAGCCAATCTATGCAACAGAAGTGGAACTGGCCGGCAAAGTAACCGGTTTATTCCGCAATATGCACTAAACACTATAAAATAAAAATCCCTTCGGATAATAGAATCCGAAGGGATTTTCTTATGTACAGATGTGTAGAAAACAAAAAAGAGAGCTCGATTTCTCGAACTCTCTTTAAAAGTGCGGGCGAGAGGACTTGAACCTCCACGAGATTGCTCCCACTAGAACCTGAATCTAGC
>JAFOFM010000082.1 GCA_017387265.1 Peptococcaceae bacterium
ATGTAGTATACAATCTGAATTGTGAAGTTCCAGAAGACAATTTTGAACACATTGCCGCTGATCAGAATTTTTACATTAACCAGGATGGGAAGCTGGTGATTGTTTTTGATGAATACGAAGTGGCTCCTGGATTCATGGGCTGCCCGGAATTTATCATTGATGAAAAAATTGCAGTAATTGCATCAGAAAACTGTAAACAGCCATAGTTGAATACAGTTCGTATAGTCGTTCAGATATCATACTTGTTAAAAATGTGCTAAGAGCCAAAAAAATTTAGGATAGGGACAATTGCAATCTAGCGATTAATTTTATATAATTGTACCTGATAATTCTGCAAAAGACATCATGTTTGAACATCACGGGAATGTAGAATATTTTGATACCGTTACAAGATAGCACCATGAAACTATAGACAGCCTGAATTTTGAAGTAACGGTATGTATTATTTTGGCGCGATTTTTTTGAATCCTGCCTGGAAATCTATGTGTGTTCGAGCGGAATGCTGCAGAACACACTTTTTTTATTTTCAGGAGGTTCTTATGTCACAAGAACAAGGTTTTAAGAAAGAATTGAGCCCTATTGATGTATGGGGGCTCGCACTTGGTGCCATTGTAGGCTGGGGCTGTTTTGTTTTGCCGGGGAATGCATTCCTTCCGAAAGCTGGCCCGTTAGGGATGGCAATCGGGATGCTGCTTGGCGCAAGTATTGTAATTCTCATCAGTTTAAGTTATGGTTATCTGATTCAGAAGTTTCCGGTTTCCGGTGGCGAATTTGTTTATGCCGATTCAGCATTTGGTAAAGTGCATGGTTTTATTTGCGGCTGGGCGCTGATTCTTGCTTACTGGTCGCTGATTCCACTGAATGCAACAGCAGTAGGGTTAATCAGCCGGTATCTTTTCCCTGGTTTTATTCAGGTTGGTACGCTGTACACCATTGCCGGCTGGGAAGTTTATGCTGGCGAAATTGCTATAGCTTCTGTATTTCTGATTGCGCTGGCGTATCTGAATATCAAAGGCGTAAAAGGTTCCGGCATGCTGCAGACAGCTGTTTCTCTGATTCTGATTGCAGCAATTTTGCTGGTTACTGTATGTGTTTTAGTGAAATGTCATGATTTCAGCAATTTATTACCTGCTTTTCAGAATGAAGGTGGAAAAACAACATTCTCCTGTATTTTTGCGGTTGTAGCAATGACTCCATGGGCCTTCATCGGGTTTGACTGCATTCCGCAGGCAGCAGAAGAATACAGCTTCTCGCCTAAAAAATCGCTGTTCTTAATGGTTTCTGCTGTATTAGTGGCATCTTTATTATACATTTGTGTTAACACAGTTACTGCTATTGTAATGCCATGGCAGGATTTATTAGCACAGAATCCATTCTGGGCGACTGGTATGGTTATTGAGATGGTTATGGGTAAACCAGGTCTGATTCTGGTAGGCGTTGCTATGCTTTGCGCCGTTGTTTCCGGTATGAATGCGTTTTATCTGTCTACAAGCCGTTTATTATATGCAATGGCACAGGTAAATGCACTGCCTTCTATTTTTGCAGAGATTGATCCAAAATACGGGACACCAAAAAAATCTATCCTGTTTGTTATGGCAATTTCTCTGATTGCACCATGGTTTGGCCGTGAAGTATTAAACTGGATTGTTGATATGACATCGGTTGGTGCCTCTCTGGCGTTTACCTATACAACCGCTGCAGCAGCAGTATTAGCATGGAAAGCCGGTAATAAAGGCAGAAGCTTTATCGGTGCACTGGGTACACTGGCAGGTCTGTTCTTCTTAAGCCTTTTACTGGTGCCTGGCATGCCAGGGTTCCTGTCCTTTGAATCTCGCGTTGCACTGGCAGTATGGACTGGCTTAGGCGTGGTATTCTTCTTTATCATGCGTAAAAAATATCTGGGCAATAATGAAAGCATGGATCAGATTCTGCAGCAGAAAGGTGTTACAGATGGTTCCTGTCCAGTAATTTGTAACGATTAATTCTTTTTCTCGTCTCCAATAAAATACGCCATATGATTTCAGCAGGATCATATGGCAAATACATATCCATAATGAACAATAAAAAATGCTCGGAAAGACAGAAGTTTCAAAGATGGCTTCGTTTTTCCGGGCATTTTTCTATTTTAGAATAATTCTGTTGACAAATACAGAACTCAGTATATAATAATAAGTGTACTATCTTGAATAATACACACAGTACAGAAGAGAAAAATCACTATAAAGATCGTAAAAGAAAGGAGTGAGGCGATGATACTGATTGACTATAAAAGCCGAAAGCCTATCTATGAACAGATTATTGAAAATATGAAACAACTGGTGGTATCGGGTGCATTAAAGCGGGATGAGCAGATTCCTTCGGTAAGGCAGCTGGCCCAGGAACTGGCTATTAACCCTAATACTATTCAGAAAGCCTATGCGGAACTGGAACGGCAGGGGGTCATTTATTCCCTGAAAGGTCGAGGCAGTTTTGTCGGCAGCAGTCTGCAGGAACTGCGTAATATTCAGCAGAATGAGCGGCTGGAGGAACTGGCGGCATTAAGTAAAGAACTATATCGGCTGCAGGTGCCGCAGGAGGAACTTTATTTGGTAATACAGCAGGTTTATAAACAGCAGAAGGAGGATGAAATCCATGACTGAAATAATGGACGCAACAGGAATTTCTGTAAAAGGACTTAGCAAACAGTTTGATAAAATTCAGGCACTCAATCAGGTAACTACTACTATTCAAAAAGGTTCTATTTTTGGTTTAATTGGCAGCAATGGTGCTGGTAAATCCACCTTTCTACGTTTATTGGCAGGAATTTACCGGCCGGATGCCGGGCAGATTCTGATTGACGGCCAGCCGGTTTACGAAAATGATGTCTTGAAACAGCGTTTATTTTATATTTCTGATGACCAGTTTTATTTTCCAAACAGCAACATGGAAGAAATGGCAAAATACTTTTCAGTTATGTATCAGCGGTTCTCCTATGAAAAATTCCGTGAGTTAACCGAATTGTTTCGGCTGGATTCTAAACGCAAGTTGAATACATTTTCGAAAGGGATGCAGAAACAGGCGCATATTATTCTTGCCTTATCCTGTCAGCCGGATTATCTGTTCTGTGACGAAACTTTTGATGGTCTTGATCCGGTCATGCGGCAGGCGGTAAAACGGCTGCTGGCTGATGCTGTGGTAGAACATCAGATGACTCCGATTATTGCATCGCATAACCTGCGGGAACTGGAGGATATCTGTGACCACATCGGATTACTGCATCAGGGCGGCGTGATTTTTGAACGGGAGCTGGATTATCTGCAAAGCAATATTCATAAAGTGCAATGCGCTTTTGATGCGCCAAAAGCACAGGAGGAATTTACCGGGCTGGATATTGTTACAATGGAACAGAGAGGCAGTTTATCGATTCTGGTGGTGCGCGGCAGTGCTGATGAAACCGAGGCACGTATAAAAGCTATGCAGCCGCTGTATTGTGAACTGCTGCCGCTGACTCTGGAAGAAATCTTTATCACCGAAATGGAGGTGCTTGGCTATGACATCCAGCAGCTTATCTACTAAAATAGAAACAAAAGCGGGAAAACGAGGCGTTTTTCTGATGCACAGCCTGCGCAGCTACTGGTGGATTGCAGTAATCTGTTCGGTGGTTTACGGCTTTGCAGGGCCGGTATTTACTATG
>JAFOFM010000083.1 GCA_017387265.1 Peptococcaceae bacterium
AAAAGCGCTGGTGGTAACAATCACCTGCAGTTCACCGCTTCGGAATGCATTTTCAATTGCAGCTCGGTCCGCCGATGCCAGCCCCCCATGATAATAACAGATTTTATTCTGCATAGAGGCTGGAGATTTTTCTCTTAATAATTCAGCTGTCTGTACGGCTTTCAGGCGGCTGTTCATATAAACAACCACTTTTTCTCCGCTTTTAATCAGCTGCAGAAGATACTCTGCTTTTTTATAGTTTTCCCGCTCATCCACAATCATCAGATTTTCACGAATATGCGGGTCAATGATAATCGAATCAATATGCAGGGAATCCACAATATGCTGTGCCGTTTCCTCCCCTGCGGTGGCAGTTACTGCCAGAACCTGACGAGGGCGAATATCCTGAAGCCCGTATGGAAGCTGTTTATAGCCCTGACGACGGCTTGCCAGATGATGTGCCTCGTCAATTACCACCATACCTAAGCGGCTTCCCAGTTCCAGAAACCGGTGTTTATGACATAATAAAAATTCCGGTGTGGTTAAAATCACATCAATCTGTCCATCCATTACCTGCTGGAAGAACGATGCACGTTCTTCTCCTTCCAGCGCCCCGGTGCCTAAACGGACTTTTAAACCAAGCGGTTTCAGTTTTTTCTCCAGCGCCTGATACTGATCGTTTACCAGTGCCCGTAACGGATACACAATAATAGTAACCTGTCGTTTCCAGAGCGCCAGATATGCGCTGTAACTCTGGAAAATAGCCGATTTGCCGCGGCCGGTGCCTAAAATCGCCAGCACATTATCGCCCTGATATAAGGCATCTAATGCTTCCTGCTGTTTTGGACGGTAATCATATTCGCCTAAAAGCGCCTGACGAATCCGCTCTTTTAACGCGTCTTCATCCAGCTGTTCCAGTTCGCCGCGAACCTGGGAGAGCTGCTCCTCTTCCTCCGCGATTACCGAATCGGTACGGCGGATAAAAATATTCACGCCCCAGTTTTTTTCGGCGCTGCCGGTCACCTGCACCACCATGGCTTCATAAGAAATCCCCTGGTCAAAGTTCGGTGCCAGATGCCGTGCAATATTCCGTTTCAGATAACCGATCTGCTCTCCATCAGCCATTACCGCGATAGCATTTTCATCGTGAACATTATCCCGTTCCCGAACCAGTTCTAACGGCTGGCCGGCTACCAGCTGCTCTACAATGGCCTGGCGGTTTTCAAAGGTTACCCCTGCCGCTTTTGTATAAAACTGATCCTGCTGTCCGATAAAGCGATACGGATCATCTTCTAAATATTTATCTTTATAGAAAAACAGACGGTCCAGAAGTTTCATTTCGTCCGGACGCCGATAGGATTTAATATCTTTAATCAGCATCTGCAGACTTGTGCGGCCGTTATAAGTATTCTTATCCAGACTGAAGGCCACATCCACACTGCCCTCGTGGGTTAATGGCTCCAGCTCCGCTTTTTTAAAGCCGATACCGAAAATATCTCCCTGACCGCTGCGCAGCTTAATACGCAGATGATCACCATTGGCCCCAACGGTTCGTGTCTCCAGAGTTTTCTGGCTTCTGCACACAAATACCGGTGTCGGATTCATGGTGCCGGTCGGCTGAATTTTAGAAATTTCGCGATACATATCCGCATTGATATCCTGCATATCAATTTCGCTGTCAATAATCAGGCTCGGAATAAAGGAATCGCTGTTGGTGCTCTCGGAAACAATTTTTGCAAAACGTTTCCGGAATTCCGGTAAATCCTCCGGTTTCAGGCCAAGGCCTGCCGCCTGACTGTGCCCGCCGTAATTTGCCAGTAAATCGGAACACTGCGCTAAGGCCTGCTGCAGATGAAAGCCTTCGATACTGCGGCCTGAGCCTTTATATAACCCGTTATTTAAGGTTAATACAATAACCGGTGTATAGAATTTTTCAACTAAACGGGAGGCTACAATCCCGATAACCCCCGGATGCCAGTCTTCGCCGACAACAATGAGCCCTTCCTGCTGATTCAGACCCTGCATCTGTACTTTTTCCAGCGCTTCCTCGTAAATAGCACGCTCAATCTCCTGACGCTGGCGGTTTTCCTGATCCAGTTTCAGGGCGATTTCCGCAGCTTCCTGTTCATCCTCTGTTACCAGAAGCTGAAGCCCGAGACGCACATCGCCGATTCGCCCGCAGGCATTTAAACGCGGTGCCAGACCAAACCCCACCGCAGTTGTAGTCGGGGTTGTCTGATCGTGATTCTGCGCAATTTTCCACAGCGCTGCAAGGCCATGACGGTTTCCCAGCGCCATTTCCTCAAGCCCGAATTTTACCAGTACACGGTTATCCCCTTTTAACGGTACAATATCCGCCACCGTTGCCAGAGCCACAATATCTAAAAACGGACGCAGCCGTTCTGTAAAGCCATCTTCCCGATAATAGCGGTTAAACAGTGCCTGCACCACTTTAAACGCAACACCGGTGCCGCACAGATGACGCCATTTATCTTTTTCACTGTTACTGAATACCGGATTTACAATAATGCAGTCCGGCAAAGTTTCCGGCAGCTGATGATGGTCGGTTACAATCACATCCATGCCCCAGCTTTTTGCCTCGGCAACTTCTTTCCACGAGCTGATCCCGCAGTCGACTGTAATTAAGAGGCGGCATCCATCTTCATAAATACTGCGCAGAGCCGGTGTATTCACACCATAGCCCTCTTCCATACGATCCGGTACATAATACGCCGCATCGGCATTCAGCATTTTTAAACCCTGATACAGCGTTACACTGGCGCAGATACCGTCTACGTCATAATCACCATATACAACAATTTTTTCTTTCCGTTCCACTGCCTGCAGAATGCGTTCCGCTGCCGCACCCATGTTCAGCATTTCAAAAGGCGACGAGAGCTGATGCAGAGCAGGATTTAGAAACTCCATCACTTCATGGGGCTCCTGATAACCGCGGTTTATAAGCAGATTTGCCAGCACCGGCGAAATGCCCAGCTGCGTTACCAGATTATCACGCACAGCCGGGTCTCCATTCTGCACAACCCATCGATTCATTTTCATCATAGCGTCCCCCCTTTTCCGATTTCAAGTATCCAAAAACCTGTTGAAAACATCCATCGAAAAATTCAATCTATATCATCTATTTAACTATCATCATACCATAAAATCGATAGCGGTTACAACTGAAAGATGGCTTCCAATCAAAAAATAAGCGCATTTTAACGCATTTTGACGAAAATCTGCAGGCTGTTTCCAGCCACTTGACAGCCGTGGTATAATATTAGAATAACAACTATGCAGTCCTTATTTTTATAACAGGAGGATGACCTATGCTTTCGTTTCTGAAACGACATACCATAAAATTTACAGCTGCTGCCTTAACCGGCTGTATGCTGCTGGCGTCTCCGGCACAGGCCGCAGAGCCCTTTCGCGATGTTCCGCAGAATCACTGGGCGGCCGGTGTAATTGAAGAGCTTCGTTCACTGGGATTTTCCGACGGTATCGGCGATAATCAGTTCGGCCTCGGCCAGACCATTACCCGCGCCCAGTTTGCGGCCTTTATTGCAAAAGTACAGGGCTATAACGGCAATTATCCACAGGCCTATACCGATAATACCAATACAAACGCCTGGTATTACGGTGCATTAAATGCCATGGCTGCAAATCGCGTTACCAAACCGGACGGGGCATTCCGGCCAAACGACCCGATTACCCGCGCGGAAATGACAGAAATGATGGTTGGCGCCCTTGGTTTTTATGATTTAGGCAGCCAGCTGAATCAGGTAAGCTGTCCGTTTACCGATGTAACCGAACGCAAAGGCTATATTGCACTGGCCAGTGAATTAGGCCTTGCAGGAGGCATGAGCTCCACCACCTTTGCACCGGATGCGACCGCTACCCGCGAACAGGCCGCAGCTATGCTGGTAAGGCTGTACCATACAAACGATAAATCTCTGGATGAACTGCACGGCTTTTATGCCATCAGCTCCGCATCGCAGAAACACTTTTTAACATCCCTTGACAGTGCCGGGTTTGGCTGGGCAAGACTTGCTCTGCAGGATGGGCAGGTATTCGTTAACACAACCGCATCGGGGCAGAATGAATACCGGATTCCAAACGGTTTCACCGAACCGGTACAAATGGTGCGCCAGTCCGGCGGCAAAGCGCTGCTTTCTGTTTATGCCGATAATGCAGACGGTTCTCTGGCTCAGATTTTATCCAGCGCAGAACTTCGCAGCGAAGCGGTTCAGCAGATTG
>JAFOFM010000084.1 GCA_017387265.1 Peptococcaceae bacterium
GTCTGGTATTAGATAGCCAGGGCCGTAAAATGAGTAAATCTCTGGGCAATGGTATCGACCCTCTGCAGGTAATCGAAGAATACGGTGCAGATACTCTGCGCTTTATGCTGATTACCGGTAATACACCAGGTAACGACCTGCGTTTCCAGAACGAACGTTTAGAAGCAAGCCGCAACTTTGCGAACAAAATCTGGAATGCGACCCGTTTCGTATTAATGAACCTGGAAGATTACGAACCAGTAGCGGAAGAAGCTATGGAATACACACTGGCAGATAAATGGATTATCAGCCGTTTCAACTCCGTTGCTAAAGACGTAGCAAGCCGTATGGATGGCTATGACTTAGGCGGCGCTGCCAATACCTTATACGAATTCATCTGGGATGAGTTCTGCGACTGGTACATCGAAATGGTAAAACCACGTCTGTACGGCAAAGAAACCGAAGCAAGCCGTCGTACTGCTCAGCAGGTTATCGCAACTGTACTGCGTGACACCATGATTTTACTGCACCCATTCATGCCGTTCATCACCGAAGAAATCTGGCAGCACCTGCCGCATGAAGGCGAAACCATCATGCTGACCCAGTGGCCTGCAGCAAACGAAGCGAATATTTCCGCTGAAACCGAAGAACAGATGGCTGTGGTTATGAATGTAATCCGTGCAATCCGTAACATGAGAAGCGAAATGAACGTTCCTCTGGGCAAAAAAGCAGACTGCATCATCGCAGCGAACAAAGAGGATTTACAGGCAGTATTAAACGAAACTGCTCCATATATCATCAACCTGGGCACTCTGGAATCTCTGGATGTGAAACTGACTCTGGAAGAAAAACCAGACCAGGCTGTGACTGCAGTTGTTCAGGGTATCGAAATCTTCCTGCCTCTGCGCGGCTTAATCGATATGGACAAAGAAATTGCCCGTCTCGAAAAAGAAGTGGAAAAGGTAAACAAAGAAATCGAACGTTTAGAGAAAAAACTGAACAACGAAGGCTTTGTAGCAAAAGCACCTGCTGATGTAATTGCCGGCGAAAAAGAAAAACTGGCAAAATATCAGGACAGCAAAGCGGCATTGGTAAGCCGTCTGGAAAGCTACAAAAAATAAAACCTGAACAGGAGGTACGCCATTGTTCGAGTTTGAATTAATTAAAGAATGTAAAGAAACAGGCGCACGTGCAGGGGTATTTCATACCCCGCACGGCGATATTCAGACACCGGTATTTATGCCGGTAGGTACCCAGGCCACTGTAAAAACCATGACCCCGGAAGAGTTAAAAGAGTGCAATGCCCAGATTATTCTGAGCAACACCTATCATTTATATCTGCGTCCTGGTCATGAACTGGTGAAAGAAGCCGGGGGGCTCCACGGCTTTATGAAATGGGATCGTCCGATTTTAACCGACAGCGGCGGGTTCCAGGTATTCAGTCTGGGGGATCTGCGCAAAATCAAAGAGGAAGGGGTATACTTCCGCAGCCATATTGACGGCTCCAAGCATCTGTTTACTCCGGAAAACGTAATGGAAATCCAGAATGCGCTGGGTGCTGACATTATTATGGCTTTTGACGAGTGCAATCCGTATCCGGCTACTTATGACTATGTAAAAAATTCCAGCGACCGTACATTCCGCTGGCTGGAACGCTGCAAAGCAGCCCACAAACGGGAGGATCAGGCTCTGTTCGGGATTATTCAGGGCGGTATGTACCGTGATTTACGTGAAAAAAGCGCACGGGATATCACCTCCATTGACCTGCCTGGTTATGCCATCGGCGGCTTAAGCGTAGGCGAACCGGCAGAAAAAATGTACGAAATGCTGGATTACACCACTCCGTTAATGCCAAAACACAAACCGCGTTATCTGATGGGCGTAGGCGCTCCGGAAAACTTAATCGAAGGCGTTGCCCGCGGTGTGGACATGTTTGACTGCGTTCTGCCAACCCGTATTGCCCGTAACGGTACCGTATTTACCAAACACGGCAAACTGGTTATCCGCAATGCCGAATACGCGCACGATTTCCGTCCAATGGAGGAAGGGTGCCAGTGTTATGCATGCCGAAACTACAGCAGAGCATATATCCGCCATTTAATTAAAACCGGTGAAGTATTAGGGATCCGCTTAACCACCATTCACAACATTCATTTCCTGACCAATTTAATGAGCAATATGCGTCAGGCAATTCTGGAAGACCGCATGCCGGAATTCCGTGAACAGTTTTACAGAAATCTTGAACAGAAATAAAGGGTTTTATAAAACTGAGAACGAAACTAGATGACAGAATGAAAAAAATGAGGAGGTGTCGTGTATGGGCGGCGATATGGGCGGTATGCTTTCTTTACTGCTGGTGTTTGTGGTATTCTGGGTATTCCTGATTAAACCACAGCAGAAACAGGCAAAACAGCGCGCAGCAATGCTGGAGGCGCTGAAACCTGGCGATAAAGTAGTAACCATCGGCGGTATCTGCGGGACCGTTTCTCGCATTACCGATGATAAAATTTTTGTAGAAGTGTCCGAAGGCGTTGTGCTGGAAATGCTGCGTAACGCAATTTCCAATCTGGATGAGGATTTATCCCAGCTGAAAAATCCGTTTGAAGAAGACGAAGATGAAGATCTGGATGAAGACTTATACTACGATGAGGACGAAGACAAGAAAAACGCATAAGCCATCTGACAGGTGCGAGCCAAAAGCTTGCACCTGTTTTTTGTTTGTTACTAGATTTAGTTCTCTATATTGGCGAATCAGCGCAAATATCACTAGATATAGTGTGTCAACACATAAAAGAAAACAGAGGCTATATATTAGAAATATTTCTGCCTGAGAAATAGCTTTAAAAATAGGGTTTGGGCTGTCAAGTAAAAAACTTTGCAAAAGGGTAAAAAAATTGTTAGTTTGAATGAGAGTCGTATTGGTGATATAATCTGTAAGACAAAGATTAGGGGGATCGTGTATGATCTGTTTACAGGGGATTCAGAAACTGACTCTGCTGGATTATCCGGGCAGGGTGGCCTGCACGCTGTTTACGGGCGGATGTAATTTTCGCTGTCCGTTCTGTCAGAACAGTGCGCTTTTGCCGTGTCACAAAAAGGGCGATTTGGATACGGCTGAGGTACTTGCGTTTCTGGAACAGCGCAGAAAGAAAGGGCTGTTAGACGGTGTGTGTATCACCGGAGGCGAGCCTTTGCTGCAGGAGGATATTGCAGACTTTCTGAAAGAGCTGAAACAGATGGGATATGCGGTTAAGCTGGATACCAACGGAAGCTTTCCCGACAGGCTGCAGGCGTTAATAGAAGCCGGGCTTGTGGATTATGTGGCCATGGATATTAAGAACAGCCCGGAGCGCTATGCTGAAACAAGCGGAACCACAGGCTTATATCACGATGCGGTAATGCGCAGTGTGGAGCTTTTAAAACAGGGGCTGGTGCCTTATGAGTTTCGCACCACGGTGGTAAAGGAATTCCACGACGCGGAGAGTTTTCAGCAGATTGCAAAATGGATCAGCGGGGCAGAGGCGTATTATCTGCAAAGCTTTGTGGATTCGGACGAAGTGCTGGAAAAAGGGCTGCATGCCTATGAACCGGAGGAATTAGAAGCGTTTCGCCAGATGATTTTACCTGAGATTCCCTCGGCAAAGCTGCGCGGTGTGGAGGTATCCTGAAAACAGACAGGGAACGTGAAACATAAAAGGAATTGCATAAAAACGAACATAAGCAGGATGAAACGTAAAACAGACATACGATTGCAGGCAGATAAACCAGGATACCGGACGGGTATCAAATTGAACGAAGAACTAGGGGTGTTAGTATGTACGCTGTATTAAAACGAGATGGCAGTACCGCTGAGTTTGATATCGCGAAAATCAGCAAGGCCATTATGAAAGCTTTTGAAGCGCAGGAAAAACAGTACCATCCAACGGTAATTGATTTACTGGCTTTAAAAGTAACTGCGCACTTTGAACCAAAAGTGAAAAACGGCGTGGTGCAGGTAGAGGATATTCAGGACAGCGTAGAGGATGTACTGATTCAGGCCGGGTATGCCGATGTGGCAAAGGCTTATATTCTGTACCGCAAACAGCGCGAAAAAATGCGCAACATGCGCTCTACTATTTTAGACTACAAAGATCTGGTAGACAGCTACCTGAATGTAACCGACTGGCGTGTAAAAGAAAACTCCACCGTTACCTATTCGGTAGGGGGGTTAATTTTAAGCAACAGCGGTGCCATTACTGCAAACTACTGGCTCTCTGAAATTTATGACCAGGACATTGCCGATGCGCATCGCAATGCGGATATGCACATCCATGACTTATCCATGCTGACAGGCTACTGCGCAGGCTGGTCGTTAAAACAGCTGATTCAGGAAGGCTTAGGCGGTATTCCGGGTAAAATTACATCGGCACCGGCTCGCCATTTATCCACCCTGTGCAACCAGATGGTAAACTTTTTAGGCATCATGCAGAATGAATGGGCAGGGGCGCAGGCATTCTCCAGCTTTGATACTTATCTGGCTCCATTTGTAAAAGTGGATAACCTGAGCTATGACCAGGTTAAAAAATGCATTGAATCCTTCATCTACGGGGTAAATACCCCAAGCCGCTGGGGGACACAGGCACCATTCTCCAACATTACTCTGGACTGGGTGGTTCCTCCGGACTTAGCCGAACAGTATGCCATTGTTGGCGGCAAAGAGATGGATTTCAAATACAAAGACTGTAAAGCCGAAATGGACATCATCAACAAAGCCTTTATCGAAATTATGATTGAGGGCGATGCCAACGGCCGCGGGTTCCAGTATCCAATTCCAACCTATTCGATTACCAGCAATTTTGACTGGTCTGATACCGAGAACAACCGCTTATTATTTGAAATGACATCCAAATACGGGACACCGTATTTCTCCAACTATATCAACAGCGATATGGAACCAAGCGACGTACGCAGTATGTGCTGCCGTTTACGTCTGGATTTACGCGAACTGCGCAAAAAATCCGGCGGGTTCTTTGGTTCCGGGGAAAGCACAGGCTCGGTAGGCGTTGTTACCATTAATATGCCTCGTATCGCATACCTGGCAAGCGATGAAGCGGATTTCTACCGCCGTCTGGATCGCTTAATGGATATTGCGGCACGTTCTTTAAAAATTAAACGTACCGAGATTACCAAACTGCTGGATGAAGGCTTATATCCATATACCAAACGCTACTTAGGCAGCTTTGACAGCCATTTCTCCACAATCGGTCTGGTAGGGATGAACGAAGCCTGCTTAAATGCAAAATGGATTCGCGCGGATTTAACCACCGAAAAAGCATCCACTTTCGCAAAAGAAGTGCTGAATCATATGCGCAACCGCTTATCCGATTATCAGGAAGAGTATGGCGATTTATACAACCTGGAGGCAACTCCGGCAGAATCCACATCCTATCGTTTAGCAAAACACGATGTGAAACAGTATCCGGATATCATCACAGCTTCCGAACCAAACGATACACCGTATTACACCAACAGCTCTCATTTACCGGTTGGCTATACCGAAGATATCTTCACAGCGCTGGATTTACAGGATGAGCTGCATACCTTATATACATCGGGGACTGTATTCCATGCATTCCTGGGCGAAAAACTGCCTGACTGGAAAGCTGCGGCATCGTTAGTTCGCAAAATTGCGGAAAACTACACCCTGCCATACTACACCTTATCGCCAACATACTCCATCTGTAAAGAGCATGGCTATATTGCAGGCGAAGTGTACACCTGTCCGGAATGCGGTGCAAAAACCGAAGTTTACAGCCGTATCACCGGGTACTATCGTCCGGTACAGAACTGGAACGACGGGAAGAGCAAAGAATTTAAAGACCGTAAAGTATATAACATCGAAAACTCTGTGCTGAAACGTTCTCATGCAGATCATGCTATGGAATTAAAACAGCCGGAACTGCAGCCTCAGAAAGAAGAAGCTGCGGCATCTAACGGTCAGAAAGAAATTCTGTTAGTAACAACCCGCACCTGTCCAAACTGCAAACTGGCTGCAAAAGTATTAGAAGATGCAGGCGTTGTATTTAAAACAGTCCTGGCAGAAGAAAATGCGGATTTAGTAAGAGAATACGTGATTATGCAGGCGCCAACCCTGTTAGTAAACGATGGCGAAACTGTGACAAAATACACCGCTATGCCGGAAATTCATCGGTTCCTTGCAGAACGCGCATAAAAGCGAAAGTAAAACCGAAAACAACTGGAAACCAACCAAATGTTAAGATTTGTAAAAGGCTGCAAAAAGTAATTGCAGCCTTTTTTATTTTGCAGTATAATAGA
>JAFOFM010000085.1 GCA_017387265.1 Peptococcaceae bacterium
GATATCTTTCATCGGCTTGCCACCTCCTCAATCCGAATCCCGGCAGCAATATTATTACCTACTGCAAAACGGCTGCCGCGTACTTTTACAATAACGGCACCTTTATTCTTTTTATTTAATACAGTAATGCTGGTTCCCTCGGTAAGCCCCAGTGCTTCCAGGCGGCGTTCCACCGGAAGTTCCAGGCCGGTTACCTGCACAACACGATATGTTTTATCGATATAACTATCGTTCAAATTCACGCAATGTTCCTCCTTGTCGTACAATGACTGTTTCCAGTCCGCATTGTATTTTATCACCATAGCCAAAACTTTGCAATATATATCATGCAAAAAATAGTTATGATAATTTCTCTTTAGCGTACAGATTTTTTAGTTGACCACCGCTAACAAAAAAACAAACGGTTTTCTCCATCTGTTATACAAAAACGGCAGCCGGTTTTTCCAGCTGCCGTTTCAATTTCACATTTTCTATATTATCTGCTGATTCGTTCTAATTCCTGAATCTCTTTATCGCTGTTGTAAATATAATACCGCACATATCCGCCGTGATCGGGAAAGAAAACTTCCGATACATATACATTTCTTTCTCTCGGATGATACGTAACCCGAATATTCGCAATATCTTCTTCGCCATATCCCTGCTGCTGCAAATGCTGATATACCTGCCGCTCCATCAGTATCTCTGCCAGCGGGGAACCAAACTGATTTACCAGCAGAATCAGCACCAGCAGAACAATCGTGGCAACTGTACAAAGCTGTCTCCAGATGTGCGACATGATATCCCTCCTTTTTGCCTGACTGCAGGTTTATTCTTCGTCTGTGTAACCCTTGGCACGCAGTTCATCGGCCAGTTCCTCCAGCTTGCGCATCCGATGGTTGATACCTGATTTGCCAAGCGGTGGATCCATGACGGATCCTAGTTCTTTCAGACTGATTTCCGGATAATTAAGCCGCGCTTCCGCGACTGCCCGCAAACCTTCATTGAGCTGTTCCAGCCCGTAGTGTTTTTTTATCAGTTCAATATTATTTTTCTGTCGTACTGCTGCATCAATGGTTTTATTCATATTGGCACTCTCGCAGTTTACCAGCCGGTTTACCTGGTTTCGTACTTCTTTCTGAATCCGAATATTCTCCAGTTCCAGCAATGCCTGATGTGCACCGATAACATTCAGAAAATCTGCAATCTGTTCACTCTCTTTTAAATACACAAGCAGCACATTTTTACGACTGCTGATTTTTGGATGCAGCCCGAAGTTCTCAATCAGTTTTACCAGAGAACCTGCATATTCCTCGCTATTGGCTACAATCTCCAGATGATAGCTGTTCATCGGGTCGCTGAGCGAACCGGCACCTAAAAAGACACCGCGTAAATAGCTCCGTTTGCAGCACTCCTTTTTCACCAGCGCATCACTGATTTCCGGATTATACATCAGGCCATCTCTGGTAAGCCCCAGAGTATCCAGCAGTTCCATGACCTTTGGCTGCCCGGGTACACGTACCAGATAGACATTATTCTTTTTCAGTCTGGTCCGACGCTGAACTGTAATTTCCGTTTCCACCTGAAACAGTTTTTTTAATCCTTTAAACGCTTTACGCGCAACTGCAGCATTTTCTGTTACCAGTTCCAGCCCGATGCCCTTGCGGCTGCCAATTAAAATTGTGCCGTCCATTCGCACCAGCCCGGCCAGTTCTGCAATTTCGCAGCATTTTTTGTCGTGTTCCATGTGGGCCAGTTCATTTTTTATTTCATTGGAAAAAGACATTTCTTACACCTTGTTCTTTCATTACTTACTTTCCGTGTTACATCTTCGTTGCAGAGTTCTTTACATTCTATCAACTGTTGGCTGTTTACGCAAACGGCGATTTTTCTTTTTCACCGCTTTATAATTATGGCGCCAGCCATAAGAACCCCAGAACCCATACTGGCTGTAAATGGTATCCATAATGGTTTCCGCCAGCTGCGTGGAATCATGCCGCAGTACATGCTGTTCATTCAGTAAATCAGCCTCAATAACCCGTACATTTAAAAGTTCCAGCTGATCTTTTTTATAGGTAACCGGGGCTGCGCCTTCTTCTGCATAACGCTGCAGAATTTCTCTGTTCATGGTAGCGTGATTGTTAACCAGAATATAATCTACAATCCCTTTTCGTCCATGTTCCAAAAGAGACAGCAGATGATCTTCTGCCGTAAAATTGTCCGTTTCCCCGGCCTGGGTCATTACGTTACATACATAGAATTTCATGGCATGGCTGTTTAAAATAGCATCCACAATACCGTCTACCAGCAGATTCGGGATGATACTGGTAAACAGGCTCCCCGGCCCTAACACAATGGCTTCTGCCCGGCGGATTGCCTCTAACGCCTCTTCCAGAGGCTGTACATCTTCCGGCTCAATCGTAAGCCGCACAATCGGCCGTGTTGCCTGTGACACACAGCTTTCGCCGACAATCTCGGTATCATCATCCAGAATAGCTTTCAGCGTGATTGGCTCATCGGTAACAGGAAGCACTCTGCCCCGAATGTGTAATACTTCGTTGATATCAGTTACTGCATCATGAAAACTTCCAGTTAAATGGGACATCGCTACCAGCAGCAGATTTCCGAGGCTATGGCCATCAAGACCCTCCCCCTGTTTAAAGCGATAATCAAAAATCTGCTCCATCAGTTCCTCGCGGTCCGACAGCGCCACAATACAGTTACGCACATCACCCACAGGAACCATACCAAACTCTTCCCTGATGCGTCCGGAACTGCCTCCATCATCGCCAACCGTTACAATCGCCGTAATATTACTGCTGTATTCTTTTAACCCCCGCAGAAGCACAGATAACCCGGTTCCGCCGCCGATGACCACAATACGCGGCCCCTGTTCCAGCGTACGCCAGTGATTATATTCTTTTCGGCTGTGTTCTCGTTTCCACCGTTTATAAGCAGGCTGTTTCTCGATGGTTCTCGCCCCCTTAATTATCTCTGTGCTTCACGTTTACAGTATAGCCTTCCTGCTCCAGGATCTGCCCGATTTTAATGCCCAGCGCAATAGAGCGATGCTGCCCGCCGGTACATCCAATACCGATTGTGATATGGGTTTTCCCCTCTTTACTGTAGTTTGGCAGAAGGAACTTCAGCAAGTCAGAGAATTTCTGAATAAACTCCTGACTTTCTGTCGAGCTATATACATACTCCTGTACTGCAGGATCGCGCCCGGTCAGCGGACGCAGTTCCGGAATATAAAACGGATTCGGAATAAACCGTACATCCATTAATAAATCAGTGTCAATTGGAATCCCGTGTTTATAGCCAAAGGTAATAATGCTGACCGACATTTCATTAGAAATTTCCGCCCACTGGCTGCGCAGTTCACTACGCAGTTCACTGGCTTTTAACCGGGATGTATCAATAATTTTATGGGCACGGCCGCGCAGTTCACTAAGTTTCTGTCGTTCTAAACAAATCCCTTCGCTGATGGTGCCCTGCGGGCTCAGCGGATGATTGCGGCGAGTTTCTTTGAAGCGCTGAATCAGAATATCGTCCGATGCCTCTAAAAACAGAATCTGATATGGAATATTCATATTGTTAAGTTCGGTCAGATTCTGGTTCAGTGCATCCAGGAACAAGTCTCCGCGAATATCGATTACCAGTGCAATTTTGCTTACTTTACCATCGGACTGCAGACACAGTTCCGCAAATTTAGGAATCAGCGGTGCCGGAAGATTATCAATACAGAAATAGCCCATATCCTCGAAAACCTTAACGGCATTACTTTTCCCAGCGCCGGATAAACCGGTAATAATCACAAAATTCGAATTCTTCATCACGCTGTTCCCCCTTAAAATATTTCACCTTTTATAATAACAAAATTCGTAAAGAGAAACAAGCAGAGAATCGGTTATTTTTACCCCCAGAGCCCCGTATACCATTCAAGCACAGGCTTTCCCCAGAGAATCACCAGCCAGGCAGCAATCGAAATAGACGGCCCAAAGGGAAACATCTGCCTCTTTTTATGATGCAGCAGTATCACATTCCAGATAAGCGCTACAATACAGGCCAGAAACAAGGTAAGACACGCCTCTGCCGCACCCAGATATACCCCAAGCACATAAAACAGCTTGATATCGCCAAAACCCATCGTTTCCATACCGGTTATAAAATCTGCCAGCAGCACAAACAGTAAAAGAGGAAGCGATGCTAAAACCCCCTGCAAAATCAGGCAGGAACCTATTTCTAAAACCGAATCTCCGGACAGAACTGACAGCAATATATACAGTGCCAGCGCAGCGGCAAGCAGTTTATCGGGAATCACATAGAAGTAATAATCAATAATACTGATAACCAACAGCAATATGCCAAGAATAGCATATTGCAGCATATCCCAGCCTGTCTGTCCGGTTAAAAGCAAGGATAGTTCTATAAGAACAGCTACTGCTAAAAACACCATGTTTGTTTTCTTTTCTGAATAATTCATCTGCAGCCTCCATATAATCTGATTGTTCGTTCTCTTTTATAATTATCCAGATTTTAGAAATATCCTGCTCCAGCAAATAAAAAAACAGAACCAGACCTTCACAAGAAAGGTTTGATTCTGTTTCAAAATCATTGTTATACCATTTTAATATACTGAATCGCAATGCAGCCAGGACCGCCCTGAGTAATAAACGCAGGAGACAGGTCGATAATTTCCACCTTTGCTTTGCCGAAAGCCTGCTGCAGTACATTCGCAATTTCCTGTGCATCTTCCAGTACGCGGGCATGAGAAATCGAAATTAAATAGTTTTCGCCCCCGGCAGGAACTTTTTTCTGCAGGTGATGCATTACTTTTTTTGCTGCACCGTTAATGGTACGGCTGATACCGTACGCATCCAGACGTTTACCGTCGGCCGTCTGGCACAGTACCGGTTTTACACGCAGAGCCTCGCCGAATTTTGCGGCCAGAGGTGTTAAACGACCTCCACGTCGTAAAAAGCCAAAGTCCTGTACAATCAGGAACGATTCACAGTTGTTGGCACCTTCATCTACCATCTGATAAATCTCTTCCAGAGATTTCCCCTGCTGTGCCATCTGCTGCGCTCTCTGCACCAGATAACGATGCGGTCCGCACAGAGTTCTTGTATTATACACCACAATATCGTCTTTGTTTTCGACAATCTCTTTTGCACCGCAGCCTGTCAGGTAGGTTCCGGATAAACCATCCGCCATAGCAATATTCAGAATTTTCTGCCCGGCATATTTATTATACGCTTCTACAAATTCGCCGATTGGCGGCTGGGAGCTTCTTGGCACACCGCCTTTTTGAATCTGGCTGTAGAAATGATCTAAATCCACTTCCAGGTCCCGGTAGTCCTCATCCATAATATTTACACTCAGCGGAACAACTTCGATTCCCAGTTCTTTGCCTTCCGCTCTTGTAATTAACGCGGAAGAATCAGTAATAATCTGCACCATACGCATACCTCGCTTATTTTTTGGTGATGTTTCCAAACCAGTTTATGTCATTTTTAGAATCAGTTAATGTCATATACACGATATCCAGTTCCATAATACCATATCTATAGGGAAAAGGAAACAATTTTCCGACAGTTGTAGCACCAGTTTCCTAAGCAGATTCTGGATTACTCCTGAAGAGAATGGGCCAGACTCCACTCTTTTAAGATACGGCCATCCCGCAGCAGTGTATGCATTTTTTCTTCATCCGCCTCTGCCAGCGCATTGCGGTATTCCTGAAGCGACTGAATGATGGTATCTACCTCATAAAGCAGCGCCTTCTGATTCATTAAAAACAGTTCAGTCCACATATCCTCGTTCAGTTTAGCTACACGGGTCAGGTCTTTAAAACTGCCTGCACTGAACCCGCTTTCATTCCGCATCGTCGGACTCTTAATATACGCACTGGATACCACATGAGCCAGCTGTGATGTAAACGCAATGTTCTGATCGTGTTCCTGTGGTGTAGTGTACACTACACGTCCGAATTTCAAATCGCGAGCCAGCTGTTCCACGACTTTCTTTGCTTCATCCGGCACATACGCAGACGGGGTGAAAATAATACTTGCCCCTTTATATAAATCCGGCAGAGAATACGCATAGCCGGAAAATTCACGCCCCGCCATCGGATGGCAGCCGATAAAAATCACACCGCGTTCTTTTAAAATATCATCCACTTCGTTTACGATACTTTCTTTCACACCGCCGGCATCGATTACAATACTTCCCGGGCGAAAATACTGTGCGTTGTCTTTAATAAAACGGATAATTCCCTGCGGATGCAGACAGATAATACTTAAATCCGCCTCACCCAGTTCTTCCGGAATAATGGCTTTGTCAATCGCATCATCATGCAGTGCCATCTGCACCGATTTGCTGTTTAAATCACGGCCTACCCCTAAACAGGTATGGCTTGTATATGCTTTAATGGCTTTACAGAACGAACCGCCAATTAAACCTAACCCTACGACTGCAATTTTCATATCGAATCACCTCAAAAAGAATGTGCTGTTTTTTATTTTACGTGGCAGAAAATCTGCCATACGTGTATTACAGTTCAGTTTACCTGTTTACTGTCCGCTTGACAAGAGCTTTTACTCAAAATAAAAACGGTCTGCTCTTCAACACATTCCATGTTGCAGCAAACCGTTTATTTTAATATTTCTGCTTATGCCTGGCCGTCTTCAAAACCAACCATCAGACCGCCTTTTTCCGCATAGAAACTGCACAAACCTTTGGTGGTACCGATTTTGATATTGGCATTTGGGAATTCTTTTAACAGAATCTCTCTCA
>JAFOFM010000008.1 GCA_017387265.1 Peptococcaceae bacterium
TGAATTGGATATCGGTCCTGCGGCGGTGTTTCAATTACACTCATATCGCGGATGCCTACCAGAGACATATGCAGTGTTCGCGGAATTGGAGTCGCCGATAATGTCAGCACATCCACCTGGGAACGCATTTCTTTGATTTTTTCTTTGTGCGTTACTCCAAATCGCTGTTCTTCGTCTACTACCAGCAAGCCCAGATCATGGAAACTGATGCTTTTACTCAGCAGTTTGTGTGTGCCGACTACAACATCCACTGAACCAGCTTTTAAACCATCGATGATGTCTTTCTGCTGCTTCGGTGTCGTAAACCGGCTCAGCATTTCCACGCGCACACCATACGCATGAAACCGGCTCAAAAACGTATTATAATGCTGCTGCGCCAAAACAGTAGTCGGTACAAGAATCGCAACCTGTTTGCCGTCGTTTACAGCTTTAAATGCAGCACGAATTGCTACCTCTGTTTTCCCGTAGCCAACGTCCCCGCAAATCAGACGATCCATTACCGTAGCAGACATCATATCCCGTTTTACATCCTCGATAGCTCGCAGCTGATCTTCTGTCTCTACATATGGGAAAGCATCCTCAAATTCTTTCTGCCACTGGTCATCCGCTGAAAACGCATAGCCCTCCTGACTTTTTCTGCGCGCATAAATCTGCAGAAGACCTTCCGCCAGTTTTTCTACAGACGCTTTTACTTTATTCTTCGTGCGCTGCCATTCACTGCCGCCCAGTTTATTTACACGCGGCGCAGCACCTTCATTTACAGTATATTTCTGCAGCAGATCAAACTGTTCTACCGGAATATACAGTTTGCCATCATCCGAATATTTGATAATCAGATAATCTCGCTCGACATCCTGCACCTTCAGCCGTTCAACCCCCATATAGCGGCCAATCCCATGGTTCATGTGCACCACATAGTCGCCTGTTTTCAGGTCATCCAGCTGCGTAATTTTCTGCCCATCCTCCTGGAAGAATTTTTTGTTCACCCGTTTTCTTTGCTGCTGAAACACTTCCGTTTCACTGACAAACACCAGTCGGCTTTGCGGGAAACGCGCCCCATGACTAATGTTTCCATAAGCCAGATAAATCTGTCCCGGATCCATCTGATACCGGTCAGCAATCCAGCTGCAAAGAATATCGTTATCACTTAACATCTGCTGTAAGCGAAGAGCTTTCGCTTCTGAGGTCAGCAGAATCAGAACGCTGTACTTCTGTTTCTGCCAGGTTTGCAGTTCTTCTACTAAAAGCTGCGGGTTTCCAAAGAACGAAGAGATATTCTGGCAATCCACAGCCATTCTTTCTTCACTTTCCTGAAACACAGACTGCTTTGGCAAAAGTGAAAAACAAAGATGCTGCACAGATTCAAATAATGCAACCAGCTCACTTAATTCAAAGAAATATCTGGCCTGCCCCGGCAATGCCCCGCCTTTTAAAAGCAGTTCGCCAAAAGATTGTCTCCGTTCTTTTTCCAGATACTCCTGCGCTTCCTGAATACGATTGGCTTCATCAAAAACCACAAACAGGTTTCTTCCCATATAATCACAAAGGCTGGCCGCATCCGGATAAAAAAATGTCTGATACTGCTCCAGTCCAGTAAAGTACAGATTCTGCTGCAGTTTTTCCAGCAGTTCACCAACTTTCCCCTGCAAACGTTCCAGAGGCTCCCTGTCTTTTCGTTTTGCCAGCTGATCTATCTGATATGTGAACAGACGACGAATTTCTTCCACACCGTCTTCTTTACATTGCGGCAAAAGGAAAAACTCTCTTCCCGGCACCAGCCAGACCTGCTTAACCTTTTCCACAGAGCATTGACTAGCAGTTTCAAAAAAGCGGATAGAGTCTACTTCATCGTCAAAAAATTCAAGTCGTAGTGGATTTTTATAATTGGCTGAATAAATATCAAAAATCCCGCCGCGTACCGAAAACTGACCTGGCCGTTCTACCTGCTCCGTAAACTCATAGCCGTAAGTTACCAGATGTGCTTTTAAATCCGTCTGCTCCATCTGCTGACCTACTTCCAGAGAAAGCAGCCCCTGTGCAAAATCACCGACAGGAAGCAGTTTTTTACTTAACCCCTCCATCGTCGTCACAACCGCAAAACGTTTCTGCCGCTCCAGAACCAGATTGGAAAGCACCTCCAGGCGCTTCTGTTCCAGTTCCCCACTCTGTGCAATTACCTCATATGGTATCATCTCCAACGCTGGAAAATATAACGCCTCATAATCCGGCAGGAGATTCACCATATCCTCCCAGACTTCTTTTGCCCGTTTTTCTGTATCGCAGACTATAAGCAGATTTCCCTCCATCTGCTGCTTTGCGAGCGCTGCTGCAATCAGTGTTCGCTGTCCTTCATACAGACCATATACTGCAGCTTCTCCGTGCAGATTCAAATACTGCCTGACTTTTTCAATTTCCGGATCCCGCTGCAAAAAATCCAGCAGCGATGCTTTTCCGGTTTTCATATAGTTTTCACCCCATTCATCCATTTCTCTTCAAAATGTTTCACGTGAAACATCCCTAGAAATAAAATAAACAA
>JAFOFM010000086.1 GCA_017387265.1 Peptococcaceae bacterium
GCTGAATTACCTGAAATGCCTAAAGAAAAACGGCAGCGTATGATTGATAAAGACGGTCTTCCGGAATATGATGCTGGCATTATTACTGCCAGCAAAGCCCTGGTTGACTTTTACGATGCGGTTCATACGTATTATGGCGATGCAAAAAAAATCAGCAACTGGATTATGGGGGAACTGCTTGCAAAAGTAAATGCCGAAGGCATCGAACTGGATGCTTTGAAAATTCAGCCGGAACAGATGGCAGCTTTGCTAAAACTGGTTGATTCCGGTGAAATCAGCGGTAAAATTGCTAAAAAAGTGTTTGCAGAAATGTTTGAAACCGGAAAAAATCCAGACGATATCATAAAAGAACAGGGTCTTAAGCAGATTTCTGACGAGACAGAGTTAAAAACTATGATAGAGCAGGTTGCAGAAACAAATCCAAAATCAGTAGAAGACTACAAAGCGGGAAAAACAAAAGCTCTGGGTTTTCTGGTAGGCCAGATTATGAAGCAGTCCAGAGGGCAGGCAAACCCGGCGGTAATTAATAGGTTGCTGGTTGAAAAATTAAACAGTATGTAATGTATTTCTGTTGGTCAGGCAGATAATCCTAATAATAAAAATAACACTTTCGAAATCAATTTAGTTTGTTTACGAAAGTGTTATTTATTTGGTACGATTCTGGTAGGTTTCGATAAGCTGCTGTGCGATTGTTTTTCGTGAAACACAGTGATCCATAGCC
Organism: Peptococcaceae bacterium; assembly: GCA_017387265.1. Taxonomy (GTDB): domain Bacteria; phylum Bacillota; class Peptococcia; order Peptococcales; family Peptococcaceae; genus UBA7185. The sequence continues at coordinate 722 of JAFOFM010000086.1, forward strand.
TGCTTTTCGATATAGCGATGCGCTTCTGGTTCGGTCATGTTTTCTTTTTCGATTAAAAGCCATTTGGCCCGGTTGACCAGTCGAATTTCTTCCATTTTTTCTTCGATTGACAATGTTTTCTTTTCAAAGCGGCGAAGCCGTTCTCGAGCGCTTTCCAGCCACTTTAGAGCTGTTGCTATTGTGGAACGGGATGTCGGTTTTGATAGCGTGAAAACACCGTGCTGAACGAGACGACTATGTGCCTCTTCATAGATTTCATTTCGAACCAAAAGGAGGGCAACAGAGTTTCCCGATGTGCAGACATCGATAGCAAAGTGAAGCCCTGCATCATCGGGCAGAGGCGTATTGATAATGACAAAGTCGTATGCCCGTTCCAGCACCTTCTGTTTAGCGGAGCTGATACTTATAGCGGTATGAACCGGCTCATATCTGCCTTCCGGGAGGAGTTCAAGCAGGGAGCGGGTGAAAGATTCGGTGGAAGAAACCAGAAGAATACTATAAACCTGTTCCTGTAAATGCATAAAACTCCTCCTTTCTAATGTCTGGCTGACACCTGGAATATTTTGAATATAAGAATAACGTAAAATGGTGCTGCAATATTAGTTTTTACAATAAATATCCAGAATAGCTTTTGGTATGATGTCTTTAATAAAAGCGCTTTGCGCTGCAAGAGTGCGAGCGGTTTCCAGATCCTGTGGAAGCTTCTGATACATGGCTAGTGTCTTGCTGTCGGCTTTATATAAATTTACATCAGCCGGAGCAGGGATTTCCAGTTTATTCTGAATGCCGTAAAGGCCGGCATAAATCAGCAGGGCAAATGCCAGATATGGATTGGCCGTTGGATCCGGAGAGCGGAGTTCAGCCCGGCGATATTCGCCGACCGCTGCAGGAATACGTACCAGCTGGGAGCGGTTTTCACTGGACCAAGAAATATATCCCGGCGCTTTATTGCTGCCAAATCGTTCATAGGAATTTTCCGTATGGTTTAGAAAAACTGTCATGTCGGAAATTTTGTCGAGAATACCGGCAATCATTGGGTGCAGATAATCAACACCATCATTCGATTTCAAAGACATATTGATATGAAAACCACTTCCCGGTTTTCCGGCAATTGGTTTTGGGCTGAAATCGGCATGGAGCCCGTTTTTATGTGCAACGGTTTTTACAATGGTCTGGAATGTGATAACATTATCAGCGGCACTTAGCGCATCGGAGTAGCGAAAATCAATTTCATTCTGCCCTGGGCCTTCCTCATGGTGTGAGCTTTCCGGGCGAATGCCCATCTGCTCCAGAGTGAGACAGATTTCACGGCGAATATTTTCCCCTTTATCTTCTGGAGCCACATCCATATAACCGGCTTTGTCGTAAGGCTCAGAAACCGGTATGCCGTTCTCATCCAGCCGGAAAAGATAAAATTCCTGTTCGGCACCGAATGCAAAACAGAACCCGGCCTGCTCTGCAGTATGGATTGCTTTTTTCAGTAAGGTGCGGGTGTCACATTCAAACGGAGTTCCATCTGGATAGGAAATACTGCAGAACATACGAACAACGCGGCCGTGTTCAGGGCGCCAGGGGAGCATCATTAATGTTTCTGCATCGGGATGGAGCAGCAAATCCGAGCGGTATTCATCGCCGAATCCTGCAATTGCTGAAGCATCAATTGCAATGCCGTATGTAAAAGCGCGAGGCAGTTCCTGCGGCATAATGGAGATATTTTTCTGTTTCCCAAACACATCGCAAAAAGCCAGACGGATAAATTTCACATCTTCTTCTTCCACGAATTGCATAACTTCCTGCTGGGAATACTTCATAACAATCACCTGCTTTGTAAAAATAGTAGACAATACCAGTAACCTTTATTTTTAAAATGTGATTATACAGCAAATTTTCCGGACTGTCTATACTCAATTTTATATAAGGGGATATGAAAATACCGATGTTGTGCTAATCTGAATAAAAAGATTGACAGAAGAAAGTTGACGCGGTAAAATAACGCGCATAAAGGCAAAGATGTCTTTAAGGTATAAATCCTTAGAGATATCTTTGCCTTTTTTATTACAGCATGATTTGCTGTAATAGGATAGTTACATTCATGAACTATCAACAGGAAAACAGACGAAAAAAGAATGAGGGATGAATATGTTTGATGTAGAAAAGGTGACGCAGGATTGTATTATATGGATTCGAAAATTTTTTGAGGAAAACGGACAGGGGTGCAGAGCCGTGATAGGAATTTCCGGCGGGAAAGATAGTTCCGTTACTGCAGCCCTGTGCGCGGAGGCACTTGGAAAGGAACGTGTGATTGGTGTGCTGATGCCTTGCGGCGTTCAGCCGGATATTGATATGGCATATCGGCTGGTGAAGCATTTAGAAATTCCTTATTATGAAATCAATATAGAAGAAGCCGTGCAGGCTGTTACAAAAAGTCTTAGCGGTTTACCGGAGCTGTCAGAACAGACCAGAATTAACCTTCCGGCAAGGGTGCGTATGACGACATTATATGCGGTATCACAGAGCATGAACGGTAGAGTCGCAAATACCTGCAATCTGTCAGAAGATTGGGTTGGCTATGCAACCCGGTATGGCGATGGCGCAGGGGATTTCAGCCCTTTATGTAATCTGACCGTTTCGGAAATTCGAAAAATAGGGCATTTCCTGAGGCTTCCGGAGGAACTGGTTGAAAAAACACCAATTGACGGTCTGTGTGGAAAAACCGATGAGCAAAAGCTTGGATTCACTTATGAAGAACTCGATGATTATATCAGAACCGGGGTCATTACAAATCAGGATATAAAAGCACGAATTGATCTGCTGCATCATAAAAACCGGTTTAAGGTTGAACCAATGCCGGGATTTCCGTATAATAAAGGCGATGAATCTTTATCTTGACGAGAAAATTAGATTGGTGTAATATGATTGTGTTAAAGGCAAAGGCGTCTTTAAGGATAAAACCTTAAAGGCGTCTTTGTCTTTTTTTGCATGTATTTTTGTATCTGCGATAACTATAAACAGAATTACAATGGCAGAGATGATAATCAGACTGGAGGTAGTGATGATGAACAAAATGGAACTGCTTTATGAAGGAAAGGCAAAAAAAGTCTACTCAACTCAGCATCCGGAACGGCTGGTTGTGGAGTACAAGGACGATGCGACAGCGTTTAACGGACAGAAGAAAGGCTCTATTTCCGGTAAAGGGATTATTAATAACCAGATGAGCAACAGACTGATGGAATATCTGGAACAAAAGGGAATTCCAACGCATTTTGTGGAGGAACTTAGCGAGCGTGAGACTCTGGTGAAAAAGGTAACAATTATTCCGTTAGAGGTCATCGTGCGGAATATCGCAGCTGGCTCGTTTTCAAAACGCTATGGCGTGGAGGAAGGCTTTGTTTTTTCGGAACCGACGATTGAGTTTTCTTATAAAAATGACGGCCTGAATGATCCGCTGATGAATGAGTATCATGCAGTGAGCATGGGTTTGGCCTCGCAGCAGGAAGTTGAAACGATAGAACGTTATGCGTTTGCTATCAATGAGATTTTGAAAGCGTTCTGGGAAACCTGCGGTATTACTCTGGTTGATTTTAAACTGGAGTTCGGCCGCTTGCGTGATGGCTCTATTGTGCTGGCCGATGAAATCAGCCCGGATACCAGCCGGCTCTGGGATAGCAAAACAGGAGAAAAACTGGATAAAGACCGGTTCCGCAGAGATTTAGGAAGCGTGGAAGAAGCCTATGAAGAGGTTATGAAACGGCTTAATGAGCATTTGCAGTAATCCGGCAAGCAAAGGAGAAACCGCATGAAAAAACACTATGAATCACCGCTTGCCTCCCGTTATGCATCGGAATATATGTTATCGCTGTTTTCGGCAGACACGCGTATCAAAACATGGAGAAAACTCTGGATTGCATTGGCGCGGGCAGAAAAAAATCTGGGTCTGCCCGTCACGGAAGAACAGATTGCGGAGCTGGAAGACCAGATTGACAATATCGATTATGATATGGCAGCGAAGCGGGAAAAGGAAGTACGCCATGATGTAATGGCGCATGTTTATACTTACGGAAAAGCGGCACCGTCTGCCGCCGGCATTATTCATTTAGGAGCAACCAGCTGTTATGTGACGGACAATGCCGATTTGATTTTATACCGGGATGGACTTCGCTATCTGCGAGGCGAGCTTTTAAAGGTAATGGCGAATCTGGCATGTTTTGCCGAGAAATATAAAGCTATGCCAACGCTTGGATATACACATTATCAGCCGGCTCAGCTGGTTACCGTGGGAAAACGGGCAACATTATGGCTGCAGGATTTCCTGACAGATTTAGAAGAAATGGATTTTGTACTGAGTCAGATGAAATTTCTTGGATGCCGAGGGACAACCGGCACGGAGGCCAGTTTTATGGAGCTCTTTGAAGGCGATGAGGCGAAAATTGATGAAATGAACCGCCAGATCTCATCTGAATTTGGTTTTAACCGCTGCTTTGATGTATGCGGGCAGACCTATCCGCGTAAATTGGATAGTCGTATTTTAAATGTGCTGGCTTCGATTGCATCTAGCTGTTATCGCATGGCAAATGATATTCGTTTATTACAGCATGACCGCCAGCTGGAAGAACCATTTGAAAAAAATCAGATTGGCTCATCTGCTATGGCCTATAAAAGAAATCCGATGCGCAGTGAACGCATCTGTTCGCTGGCTCGATATCTGATTGCTGATAGTATGAATGCACACATGACAGCATCGACCCAGTGGATGGAGCGTACACTGGATGATTCGGCCAATCGCCGGATTTCCATGCCGGAAGGTTTTCTTTGTGCAGACGCTATTTTGCGGCTTGCACAGAATGTGACAGACGGTATTCATGTTAATGAAAAAATTGTAGAAAAAACGGTAAAGGAATACCTGCCGTTTATTGCTACGGAAAATCTGATGATGGAGGGAGTAAAACGGGGCGGCGACCGGCAGGAGCTGCACGAGATTATTCGGCGATGTTCTATGGAATCGACAGCACGAATGAAAGATGGCGAAGCATGTGATTTGCTAAAACGTCTGGCAGCGGAACCTGCTTTTACAATGACAGAAGCAGAGATGGAGGACATACTGGACCCGGATTTGTATATCGGGCGCTGTGCCGGGCAGGTAACAGCCTTTCTGGATAAAGTGAAACCTCTGCTGAACGAGGTTTCAGATGGGAGTGCCGAAATTACACTCTGAATTCTCAGCTTTGTGCGATTAGACTTGCTTTACAAAAGCAGCATTTTGAAAGCAGTTATTTGAAAATAGTTTTGTGTATCTCATTTTGGGAATTTTGCTTTGGAAAAAACAAACAACACATGGAGGATGCGTGTTTTTATGGATAAAATTTTAGTTCTGGATTTTGGCGGTCAGTATAGTCAGTTGATTGCCCGCCGGGTTCGTGGACAGCATGTATATGCGGAAATAAAGCCTTACAGCTGTATAACGGTGGATGAAATCAAAAAAGAGGGCTATCAGGGAATTATTTTCACAGGCGGCCCAAACAGTGTGTATGATGCCGCCTCCCCTCATTATGACCCGAAAGTGCTGACCTTGGGGATACCTGTGCTGGGTATCTGCTACGGTGATCAGTTAATGGCCTGGCTAGAAGGCGGGGAAATTACGTCGGCAGAAAACAGCAGTGAATACGGGAAAACGGTGGTATATACCGATGAAAACCGTCTGTTTCGCGATATGCCGCGAGAGAGTATCTGCTGGATGAGTCATACGGATTATATCAAAACGGTGCCGGAAGGATTCCGGATTATTGCACATACCGAAAAATGTCCGTGTGCGGCTATGTGTGATGAACAGCGAAATCTATACGGTGTTCAGTTTCATCCGGAAGTAACCCACAGCGAATACGGAGAGCAGATACTTCATAATTTTCTGTTTTCCATCTGCGGCTGTACAGGAGACTGGAAGATGGAGAGCTTTATCGAAACGTCTGTGGAACGATATCGGCGTGAACTTGCCGGCAAAAACGTGCTGCTGGCGCTTTCGGGGGGGGTGGATTCCTCGGTTGCGGCCGTTCTGCTGCACAAGGCCATTGGAGAGAATCTGACCTGTGTATTTGTAGATCATGGTCTTCTGCGAAAAGAAGAAGGCGATTTTGTGGAAGTGACCTTTGGAAAACAGTTTGGCATTCGCCTGATTCGTGTGAATGCAGAAGAACGGTTCCTGAAAAAGCTGGCCGGAATAGTGGAACCAGAACAGAAACGAAAAATAATCGGCGAGGAGTTTATCCGTGTATTTGAAGAGGAAGCCGGAAAGCTCGGAAAAGTGAATGTGCTGGCGCAGGGAACTATTTATCCAGATGTCATTGAAAGCGGTAAAGGAGATTCGGCAGTGATTAAAAGTCACCACAATGTTGGAGGTCTGCCGGATGTGATTGCTTTTGATGAAATGGCAGAGCCGCTTCGTGATTTATTCAAGGATGAAGTGCGGGAAACTGGTACACAGCTTGGCATTCCAAAGGAACTTGTATGGCGGCAGCCGTTTCCTGGCCCGGGGCTTGCAGTACGCATAATCGGCGAAATTACAAAAGAAAAGCTTGAATTGTTGCGGGAAGCCGATGCTATTTTCCGCGAAGAAGTGAAACGTGCCGGAGCGGAAAGCATTACCAGTCAGTATTTTGCAGTACTGACCGATACCCGCTCGGTGGGAGTTATGGGAGATGCCCGCACCTATGGATATACCATTGCACTTCGGGCTGTAACAACGGATGATTTTATGACAGCCGAATGGTCAAGACTTCCTTATGAGCTGCTGGAGCGGGCGAGCAGCCGTATCACCAACGAGGTAAAAGGTATTAGCCGTGTTGTTTATGATATTACATCCAAACCGCCTGCAACAGTAGAATGGGAGTGATTGGGA
>JAFOFM010000087.1 GCA_017387265.1 Peptococcaceae bacterium
GAAAAATTGAAACAAGCTCTGCTTTCAAAAGATATGACATTCCAGTTGACTTCTTAAAGATTAGCAGATGTGTCATCAGACCAGATTACACCTTGGAATATTTGTTTACTCTTAAAACAGCAGCGTAAATGAGAGAGGATGACAGAAGAATGAAAAAAATCGTAAAATTACTTGTCACAGATATTATTTGGGACGCCAAAGCACATGCAGACCTTCCTGGTCGCGTTGTGATTGATATTAATGACAGTAACGCTCATTTACTGGATGATATCGATGATGCTGCGGATGCGCTTTCAGATTGGCTCTCAGATGAATATGGATATTGCCACAAAGGATTCTGCGTGCAATGTGTCTATGAAGATGACGGCGAGTAGTCAACCACCCACCACTTAACGCCTGATGGCGTTTGAAGTGGGGGCTTGAAAAAAAGGCCCGGTTGATTAGCCTAAGCCCTATACGGGCTACGTTATGACAGAATGCGTACAACGCAAATAGTTACCGGCGGATGCTCCACAAGTCGGCCGCTCTAAGGTATCGTTTTAAACAATCCCGATGGGACGGGATAGTGAGCGAAACAGCAAAACCTGTCATAACATTGGCGATGTGGACCACAGAGCAATCGCTCTGAATTACCGTAATCAACGGTTAAAAAAAACAACAAAGGAGGTTTTGCCTGATGAGCGTATGCGTTATCAGTGTACACGGTGAACGACTGATGCCGACAAATCGTCTGGGCAAAGTCCGACACCTATTAAAAAACAACAAGGCAAAAATTATAAACAGACACCCGTTCACCATACAACTGCTGTATGACACCCATACCTATACACAGCCCATCGAGCTATGTATAGATACCGGTTATCAGCACATCGGTTTGTCTGTTAAATCAGAAATCAAAGAATACTTCTCCCGGCAGTATGACCTGCTGCCGGACGAAAAATCACGGCACGATGACGCCAGAAAGTACCGCCGTACACGGCGCAATCGCCTGCGTTATCGTAAGCCAAGATTTAACAACCGCAAGAAAACAAAGCCCGAAGGCTGGCTGGCGCCGTCTATCCGCAATAAAGCAAACGTACATATCGACCTGATACACCGGTTTGTAAATGTACTGCCGGTCACAGCGATAATACTGGAACTGGGGCAGTTCGACACACAACTGCTGCAGGCGATACAGGAGGGCAAACCAATCCCTGAAGGCACTGATTATCAGCACGGCCAGCAGTATGCCATTGCGACACTGCGAGAAGCAGTACTACAGCGTGACGGGTACAAATGCGTCTTCTGCGGTCGCGGGCTGAAGGATAATGCTATCCTGCACATACATCACGCATACTATTGGAAAGGGCGCCACGGCGACCGACTGGATGAGTTGACGACAGCCTGCGAGCTGTGCCATACAGCAGCGAACCATCAACAAGGCGGCAAGCTGTACGGCTACGACAAAAAAATGCGTGCTTTCACCGGTGCAGCGTTCATGAATACCGTCAGATGGTATATCTATCAGGCAGTCAAAGGAACAGTATCCTGCCAGATAAAAATCACCTACGGCGCACAGACGAAGCTAACGCGTAACGCATTAAAAATAGATAAAAGCCACGTCAATGATGCTTACTGCATGGGCGAGTTTCGTCCTGCAGATAGAGCAGGCGAACAGCATTATCAGAAACGCCGCAGGAATAACCGTATCCTGGAGAAATTCTACGATGCTAAGCATATCGATATCCGTGACGGCAAGGTCAAAAGCGGCGCACAGCTCAGCTGTAACCGTACAAACCGACGTGAACCACGGGTCAGCGAGAAAAGCCTGCGGACTTATCGCGGGCAGAAAGTATCCAAAGGCCGGCGGTCCATCAGACGGCAGCGCTATACACTGCAGCCGGGGGATATCGTCCAGTTCAACGGCCAGAGATACAAAGTCAAAGGCGTGCAGAACAAAGGCACTTACGTCGCTGTAGAAGGCAAAACGCCTATCGCTATGAAGAAAGTAACGACCATACGCCATATTAATAGCTGGGTCGAGCTGCCAGCTTAGGACTAATCAAAAAAAACAATCATGACCGCCGAGAAATCGCCAATTCATCCCACCACTTAACCTAACGGTTTGAAGTGGGGGTTTTCTTGGCTCGGCGGTGGATAAATAAATAAAAGAAATAAATCAATACATCCTGAGTGTCTGAATCAAGAGATGCTCAGGATGTTTGTACATCAGCAGGACAATAAGAAAGGGGAAAAACATGAATACATTAACTACTCTGGATGATATGTTAGGCGTTAAAGAAGGTCAGGTTTTTGTGTGCAAAGCTTATTTCTATAAAGTGACTGGAAGTGTGCTTTGGTATAAGCATGTTGACGGCTGGAAAGCATGCAGTCATGCTGAAGCCATTTATGTTTATGCGAACAAAGAGCATATTAAAATTAGCGAATAATGCAACAAGCTTGATGCTGCAGCCGATGTTATATGATTGAATGAGATAATAGAAGTTAAAAGGAGGGGACTATTTATGAAACTTTGTCACGTTGTTTATTCTTTTTATTGCTGCAACCCAGAGAACGCTTGCGTTTTTGACAAACTGTTTATTTCCGGTCCGTTTGAAGTGGTAAAGGAAACTCCGAAATTCTACGTTGTAGAAACTGGCGGTAAATATCCAAAAGAAAATTTTGGAGAAGTAGTAATGGAATGCCCTGCAGGGGTTCCATACCTTGAGCTTATTACTGAAGAAACGAACGAGGAAGCAATAAGAGCTAAACTGAGTGAATGGTTCTTAAAAATGTCAAAACATATGGGGACAAAGCCTTCGGAGGATTTCCCTGTAAAAAGGAGATAAATAAATATGACTATCGACGATGCGATTCAATTAACCGTACAATATTCCAGGTGTCCCAACTGTGGATGTGACACAATCGGCGGAGGAACAGGAACGCTGGAAATCGACACAGAAATAGGCTGCTTTAAACGCACCTGTCAATGCGGCTGGAGTATTGAAATATCAACACCAAACAAATAACTATAGAAAGAAGATGATTCATATGCGTTATTTCCATGTAGAAGAAGATTCGTTTTATCCCGGACTGTATATGGTCACTTTAAAAATTGTGATTTATAGACATATCCACGGGAAATATCCGGATTTTCTCAAGAGCTTTGATACAGAAGACGCAGCAAGAAATGGACACTCTACAAATTTCTGGTTTCTGTGTAAACAGATGAACGGAGAAGATGCCGTGCTGTTGACACGAGAAGAAGCAATGAGATTGGCTGATACATACGAAGCTAAATATCGAGAGATTATCAGTTATTGCGAAACAAGCGGAAATTGGGAGTCTTATCCTTTTAAGGATTTAGCGTTGGTATACTCTAAATAAAAGAGGAAACCTTGACATACACAGAATAATGTAATAAAATACAATCATAAAGTATTTGTTATTTTTCTA
>JAFOFM010000088.1 GCA_017387265.1 Peptococcaceae bacterium
ACCAGCGTTCAGCAGTGCAGCGTATTCTGGTGCACCCAGAGCAAAGGAGCTGAACAGACACATACCCATAGCGTCAATAACAGCGGTTAAATCCTGGAAGATTTTTGCCCATTCTGCTTTGCCTTCTACGGTTGTACGATCCAGCTGTTCTGGCAGACCCAGAACTTCTGGGGAAATCAGATAGCCGCGAACATGGCAGCCGCCACGGTTGCTTGTTGCGTATGTGATACCGATACCCTGGATAGCACGTGCGTCGTATGCAGGGATTTCCTGTTTTTTAACGCTCATAGACAGTTCTGGCACACCGTAGTGATCGCACAGACGGTAGGAACCATCAGCCATCAGTTTAGCCAGTTCATTTTTACCGGTACCCATCCATTCGGTCCAGGTTTTGATTGCTTCTGTGCTGCCCCAAACCAGTGGCACACCGTCGCAGTCTGCATCAGTGATATAGCCTCTCTGATACAGTTCCATAGCAGCAGCGATGGTACATGGTGTGGAGATTGCATCCAGACCAACTTCGTTACAGATTTCGTTTGCTTTGTTGATAGCATTCAGGTCAGTATTGCCGCAGTTTGCGCCATATGCCCACAGTGGTTCATATTCAGGACCGCCAACTACTTTGCCATCTTCCAGTTTTACTACACGGCCACAGCCGATTGGGCAGCGATGACATGCATGGTTTTTCACCAGAGAAGTGTTTGCCATGGTTTCGCCACTGTAGGAATCTGCTTCTGGATGGTAGGATTCCTGCCAGTTTCTTGTTGGCAGAGCACCGATATTGTTAATGATGTTAACCAGCACAGCAGTACCGTATGCTGCCAGACCCTGACCGGTTACACCGTTTTCTCTTAATTTTTTGATACTGTCAACTGCTGCAGCGCGCAGAGCGTCTACATCGTGAGGATCTACCTGTGTTCTGCTAGCTTTTACAACAATTGCTTTCAGGTTTTTAGAACCCATAACAGCACCAACACCGCTACGACCAGCTGCACGGTCGCCATCGTTCATGATAGCAGCCAGCAGAGCCTGGTTTTCACCGGCAGGACCGATGTTCAGTACGGAACTGCCTTCATGTCTTTCTTTTAATGTAGCTTCTACATCTAATGTTCTTTTACCCCATAAATCGGTTGCATCATGCAGAACTACGTTGTCATCGTTGATTTCCAGGTAAACAGGAGCATCTGCTTTACCTTCTACGATGATTGCATCCCAGCCCGCATATTTCAGGATAGCACCCCATACACCACCAGAGTTGGAGCATGCAATCATGCCAGTCAGTGGAGATTTGGTAACTACCATGTAGCGACCGCCGGTTGGTACAGCAGTACCAGTCATTGGACCGGTAATGTAAACCAGTTTGTTTTCTGGAGATAATGGATCAACAGTTGCGCAGCCTTCATCCAGCAGAATACGGGTACCTAAACCACGACCACCGATGTATTTTACTGCTTTGTCCATGTCCAGAGCTTCTGTTTCGATTGTGCGTTCTGTTAAATTAACGCGCAGCATCTTCCCATTGTAAGAAGTAACCATAAAAAATCCCATCCTTTCATTTTTTCATTCGGTTTCAAACCGAATAGATACAAGAATACCAAGGGTAAGTTTGCTATGGTTTCCTTTCCAAAACGGGAGGCTTTAGAATTTATCCTAAAACCCATCGGCTGAGTGCCATATAATAAAAATATTACTTAGGCAGTTCAGCTCGGGAACCAGGTGTTATACCACATATACATTTATTATATATGGTTTTTCTTAATTTTGTAAAGGTCTTTTCAAAACAAAGATTGCATTAAATTTTACCATTGCCAGAAAACCGGTCTATACACCGTGCCGGAATAAAAAATGCAGGCAGTATCGTACTGCCTGCATAGCATTTCTGATGTATTATCCCTGTGCCGGTGCATCGTAGAGTCTTACGATAGTCTGGGCATTGGTTTCCGCATTCACTTCTACATCGAACTGAATAGCAGTCCCGCTTTCCATTACTTCAAAAGCCGAAGCCACCACTTCATCAAAAAACTGATACATCTGTGGTTCTCCATCCACCAGTACTTCTACACTGTGTCCATCCGCCATGCCCTGAAATTCACCAGTTAATGTGTGCACTTCCACCTGCGGCTGCTCTGTCTGTTCTGTCTGTTCAGTCTGTTCCTGCTGCTGTTCTGGGTTATCATTGCCTGTACAGCCGCCTAAAAACAAACCAAAGACCAGACACATAATCAGCAGCACGGAAATACGTTTTTTCATTTTCATAATTATTCACTCCTGTTTTCTGTCATCTTAATATATCGTCTGTTTTATACCGCCTCTTAGTGGCTGCGGAAACAGCAGGCATAGTAGCCCTGCTCTAATGCCAGTTCTTCTGCAGTTTTTTCTTTTTTTGCAGCTTCCGGAGCCTGTTCCGCTTTCACAGCTTCCTGTGCTGGTACAGCTTCTTCCACAATTTCTTCATTTACGATAGGTTCTTTTTCTGTCATATGCATACACCTCTTAATTTTTCAATTTCCTCTTTGTCAGATTTTTCTTCAGCGGATTTCCGCTATACAGAATTATTCTATTTAAAAAGAAAAAATCCTTTTTACCGGCCGCATCTATCAACTGTATAATAAAACCAAGCATCTTTACACTGGCGGATATGTGTCTCCTGAAGATCTTCCAC
>JAFOFM010000089.1 GCA_017387265.1 Peptococcaceae bacterium
AAAAATAAAAAAGGAGGAAGTGGCACCGATGGCAAACTGGGTGGTGCGAATCTGTTCTTTTTTCTGCAGGTTCAGCAGAATATAAATATTAAACAGAGGCCCTCCGCATGCAAAGGCACCTTGCATCATGCCGCCTATAACCGGAATGATATGCAGAACTGGATGAAGGGTTTTACGGACGCGCATATTCCAGCCGCTATGAAGCTCATAAAGGCCTTTTAAAGCAATCAGCAGCATTAATATAGATAAGAGCAGTTTCATGACACCTTCCGGCAGGATAGAAGTCATACGCACACCGATAATACCGCCGATGATAGCCAGCGGAAGCATAATGCCGTAAAGTCGTAAATTTATATGGCGATATTGTGTCAGAAGCCGCGGCAGACCATTGCAGAATACGGTTAATACCAGTACTGGAACGATGATTTTGATATCCAGAAAGAGTGACAAAAACGGCAGTGCCAGAATATTGCTGCCAAAGCCCACCAGCCCGGATACAATGCAGGCTGCAAACAATATGAGAAAAAACAAAAGGCTTGAGATATCCATGCAGATAACTCCTTTCCATTGTGCTTTCTTTCAGTTTAGAAGGTTTTTGCCAATGTGTAAAGTAAAATGTATAAAACGGGAAAGTAAAAAAGACAGCCGCTGAAATATTCAGCAGCTGCCTTTTCATTTTTATATTGGATGGTGTGAAAACAGATTATTTACCCACTTTAGAGAAGTATTCTTTTGTTGTTTTTACAACAACACCGCTCAGACCGATGATACCGATTAAGTTTGGAATCGCCATCAGACCGTTGGTGGTGTCGGAAATCTGCCAGATGAAGGACAGGCTGCCGGAACCGCCAGCGCAGCCAACGAATACAATTAAAGTGTACAGAATACGGTAAGCCATAACCGCTGTCTGGTTTTTGTTGAATAAGAATTCGATGGATTTTTCACCATAGTATGCCCAGCCCAGAATGGTGGAGGTAGCGAACAGTACAGTACCCAGAGTTACGCAAACGCCGCCGATGCCAGGAATTGCTTTGTTGTATGCCGCGATACTTAAAGCAGAACCGTCCAGACCTGTTTCCAGAGAACCAGTGGTCATGATAACCAGAGCAGTACAGGTACAGATGATGATGGTGGTGAAGAATACTTCGAACATCCCCCAGATAGCCTGGTCACAAGGATGTTTTGCAGAAGAAGATGCATGAGCGATTGGTGCACTACCTAAACCAGCTTCGTTAGAGAATACACCACGGGCAAAACCGTAACGCATAGCCTGCATAATGCCATAACCAGCAACACCGCCGGCAGCAGACTGGAAGCTGAAAGCTTCTGTTACGATAGTAGCCAGAGCGCCTGGTACTTCTTTAATATTCAGAGCCAGTGCTACAAATGCAATAACTACATAGAACATAGCCATGAAAGGAACCAGTTTTTCATTGATAGCTGCGATACGACGAATACCGCCCAGGATAACTGCACCAACAAAAATCATTAATACAACACCAGTAATCATTGGATTGATACCCAGTGTGGATTCCAGAGCTACGGAAATGGAGTTCCCCTGTGTAGCGTTACCGGTACCCAGGCAGGCAATTGCTACGAAGAATGCGAAAATCATCGCCAGCCATTTCATGCCTAAACCGTTCTGAATGTAGTACATAGGACCGCCTACCCACAGACCTTTTTCATTTTTTTCACGGTAGGTTAAGGATAATACGATTTCGGAATATTTGGTTACCATACCCAGCAGAGCACTGATCCACATCCAGAAGATCGCACCAGGACCACCTGCAACCAGAGCAGTTGCTACACCAGTGATGGAACCGGTACCGATGGTACCAGCCATAGCAGTTGCTACAGCCTGGAACGGGCTTACGCCGGATTCGTCAGCTTTACCGCTTTTACCGGTAAACAGGCTGCCGATTGTGTTTTTCATTACCCATGCAAATTTGGTGAACTGCGGAAAGCCCATACGGATGGACAACAGTAAACCTGCGCCAATCAGCAGAGTCAGCATGATTGGACCCCATACAACGCCGTTGATGGCGGTGTTGACACTCATAATAATGTCTAACATAAGAAAAAATCCCCCTGAAAATAAGTTTGAATGTTGTGAAAAGCCATGATGTCAATATGTAGCATATTGAAACGCTTATTGGTGATTTATGTTGTTTTATTGTCACCTGTCAAGCGCCCGAAAGTTATTATAATACAAAAATAATGACTTGGATAGTTTTTTTTACGTTAAGAAGTGAAGCAGAATTTATACGAACTATGGAAAAACATGTGCTGTGATTCACAGAATGTATGCAATATGCATAATGTTGAATATTTTCTGAGAAAATATGAATAGCTGTGAATAAATTAAATATGGAGCGAAAAGGACGAGGAAATAAAAATGGTGGACGATGTCCGTGACAGGTAAAATATAACGAAATTATAAATGAAAAGTATCTGCAATAAAGACACATATGAATAAAAAATAGACAGAGAAAGACAGATGTCTTTACGGAAAGGAAAAGTCGAGAGAGAAAGGCCTGCATATTATTGTGTCATATATTTGGAGATGTGCGACATAATCTCTGCAGACGAAAAAAGAAAAAACTGCAAAAAACAGTATTCATGATCGTCAGAATATCTGTCTCAGCAGTTTTTGGAATTCATTATATGATATAAACTGGTTATTTTCTTAAATACAGGCAGAGGTTGTTTTTTAGATTGTCTGCTCTGCGGCAAGACGAAGCCGTTCTTTTTCTTTTAAAAGCTGCTTCATGCGATAACGTTCTTCCTCACTAAAAATACAGCCGCAGTATTTCTGCATGTAGAGTTCCAGTTCGCGGGCTTTTTGCTGTCCGTCTTTAAAACCGGGACGAAAATCCCGATATAAAAACGGTACCCCGTATTTTTTTGCAGCAGTTTCCCCTGCCTGAATCAATGCTTCATGTTTCTGATAGGGGCTTACAAGCAGTGTGGTTGTGAACGAATCAAAATGATGTTCCGCCGCATAGCGGGCTGTTTCGTCCAGACGTACCTGATAACAGTAAAAACAGCGATGGTCTAAATCATCGATAACGTTTTTTACAAAATTGCGAAGTCCGTAGGTATTATCGATTACAAGGCGCATATTGATAGATTTTGCGTATTCTTCCAGTGTGGTTTTGCGGCTGCGGTATTCAGTATAAGGATGAATATTGGGGTTAAACCAGTAGCTTACCGGTTCAATGCCTTCCTGTCGCAGCGTATCTACACAATGAATGGAACATGGCGCACAGCAGGTGTGCAGTAAGGTGTTCATGGCTGTACGGCCTCCTTTTTATAAGCTGTTTCGGTTTGCGACGGCGGTTCTGCCGGTGCAGGGGATACCGCATTGCGCGGAGCAAATTCCATCCGGAAGTTTACATACTGTTCCCCCGGCTCCATATAAAAAATAGCATTATACAGATTTCCGGCTTTGGATGTCAGATTATTGACCTGCATTTTTCCGGTGGAAAGTAATTGCTCTGCCATGTCGGCAGTCAGAGTAACGCCGCGAGCCTCGAGGTATTTATTATTTTTCCATAAGCTGAAATTGCATTTATGCTCCATGCGGAAGCCATCACAATAAAACGATTTGTCGCTTTCAATGACATTCTGTCCGCATTTCGGGCATTTACCCACTACGCGGCGCAGCGTGCCTTTTCGGCTTACAGCCTGCACCTGTTCCATGGAGCTGTTTTCCGCTACCGTCTGTGTCACATACTGGCGAATCTCTTTCATAAACTGTTCGGGATTGCCTTTGCCATCACAGATTTCCTGAAGCTGCAGTTCCCATTGAGCTGTCATTTCCACTTGACGGATGGATTCGGGCACCAGCTGAATAAACATAATACCCTGCTGGGTCGGATGGAGATTTTTTTTGCGTCGTTCCACATAGCCTACGGTAATCAGTTTCTCGATGATACCGGCACGGGTGGCCGGAGTGCCCAGGCCTTTGCCTTTCATGCTTTCTTTCAGCGATTTGTCATCGATTTCGCGGCTGGCTTTTTCCATAGCCGTTAATAATGTTGCTTCGGTATATGGTTTTGGCGGCGTTGTTTTCTTTTCCTGAATATCGATTTTATCCAGATGCACACGCTGGTTTAATGCAATACCGGTTAAAATCTGCTGATCATCCTCTTTATCGTCTTTCTCATCGTTTTTTGTCTCGTCCTGTGCGGCTGCCGGTTTAGCCGATAAGGTGCGCTCTACCAGAGTCCAGCCTTCATCAATGATGATGCGGCCGGTAGCTTTAAAAATATCTTTCTGATTGTCCAGTGTAATTTCCAGCTTTGTTTCGTCGAAAACTTTTTTACCGGATAATGCCACAATCATACGAATCATAATCAGTTTGAGAACATTATTTTCCCGCAGGGTCAGTTTCTGCGGCTGATACTGATGAATATTGTTTGTCACAATAATAGCATGGTGGTCGCTGACTTTTGCATCGTTGATAATACGTTTATCCAGCAACAGTTTTTTTGCAGCAATCTGCTGGATAAACGGTACACTTTCCGGATAGACCGATGCAATTTTTTTCAAAAGCTGCGGAATCTGCGGCTTCATATCGGTGGTCAGATAACGGCTGTCGGTACGTGGATAGGTGATAAATTTGTGCTTTTCATAAAGGCTTTGCGCAATACTTAACGTTTCCTGTGCAGTATAGCCAAATCGGCGATTAGCTTCGCGCTGCAGCTCGGTTAAGTCAAAGAGCAGAGGGCGATCCTCATTTTTACGGCTGGTATCCAGTTTTGTGACAGTGCCATCCATACCGGTCAGCTCTTTTTGAAGTTTTACAGCATCTTCTTTCTGTTCCAGTCGATTTACGTTTCCGCGATGCCATAATGCACGAATCGAGCCAAAATGGCCCTGAAGCTGGTAATAGGGCGCAGCCTGAAAATTATCAATCGCCTGCTGCCGC
>JAFOFM010000090.1 GCA_017387265.1 Peptococcaceae bacterium
CAATGGCTGTAATGCAGGCTTTAGGTATGGTAGAAACAAAAGGTTTAGTACCTTCTATCGAAGCTGCCGATGCAATGGTAAAAGCTGCTAACGTAACTCTGATCGGTAAAGTTCAGGTTGGTGGCGGTTTAATCTGCACAATGGTACGCGGTGATGTTGGCGCAGTTAAAGCATCCGTAGATGCTGGTGCTGCTGCTGCAGAAAGAATCGGTGGTTTACTGGCTGTTCATGTAATCCCAAGACCACATGAAGAAGTAGAATCCATCCTGCCTAAATTAAAATAAGACCTATTTTAATTGGATAAGGGGGGTGTAGCGTTTGAAGGTAATTACGGAAGCAAAAGTGAGAGCGGAAATACCGCGCAGCGAACAGCCTGAGTTCTACGTGGTAGAGCCTGGGTATATCCTCTCTCCGGCCGCGCGTGAATATCTGATGGGACGCCAAATTAAAATTACGAACGGAACTGTTGCCGGTGAAGCGCCGGAATCCGTCAGTACAGCAGAAGTTCCCCCTATGCCTTCTGCTGCTGCACCAGTGAAGGCGGACGGTGCCCGCTATGTGGATTACAATACAGGTGCATGTTACTTTGAAAAACCAGTACACATGACCGTTTTGTACGGGGATATGCTGGTTAGCAAAGATCATCCGCAGATTTTATTCCGCGGAAAAACAGAAAGTCTGCAGTCGCAGATTGTTCTGACGCAGGCTGTAATTGCAGAGCGAGGCGGAAGCCAGAAACTGCTTGACGACTTAAATAATCTTTTAACAATTCTTCGGAATATTCTTCGGAGTCATGTACTGAATCAGCCGCTGGTGGTGGATCAGATTATCGGTTTCAGCCGGACAGAGGTGCAGGAACGGGCGAACAACCCGATGCAGTTCTATCCGGTAGAAGAAGCCGGTGTTCCAGAGTACACCAGAGGGCTGGAATATGCGCAGCTGAATCAGCTGTACACCCAGATGCGTGAGGTGGAAACAGCTGCGATTACAGCGCTCCATGAAGGAAACCGATACACAAGAACAGACATCCTGGAAGTACTGAACAGTCTGTCCAGTGCTTTACGGGTAATGATGTTTATGCATTTGGCAGGTGAATATAAATGAGCGAAACAAGCATGATCGATCAGGTTGTAAATGCTGTAGTTGATACCATCAGCAAAGAATATGTACAGGTTGAAGTTTCGGCACGTCACGTGCATCTGAGCCAGAAAGACTTAGAAACCTTATTTGGCGCTGGTGCTACTCTGACACCAAAACGTGAACTGTCCCAGCCGGGCCAGTATCTGTCTGAACAGCGTGTTACCCTGGTTGGGCCAAAAGGCAGAAAAGAAAACGTTTCTGTACTGGGTCCAGTGCGCAAAGCAACACAGGTGGAATTGTCCAAGAGTGATGCCAGAGGTTTAGGGGTGAAAGCTCCATTGCGGGAATCCGGCGATGTAGCTGGCTCCGGTTCTATCACACTGGAAGGCCCAAAAGGCAGCGTAACAATTCCAGAAGGCACAATCGTGGCTCACTGCCACATTCACATGACAACAGCCGATGCACGCAGAATGGGACTGTCTGACAGTCAGCATGTAAGCGTTGAAATCGGGGGCGAACGCCCAGTTGTATTTAAAGATGTAATTGTTCGTGTAAACGACAACTTCCGTTGCCGTATGCACATCGATACTGACGAAGGCAATGCAACAGAATTAGGTGCTATGCCTCTGGGCCGCATCATTAAATAAGCTTCCAGTAAAGGAGTTTTCTAAAATGATGGACTTAGAGCGTGTAAATGCCTATATGGAACGTGTAGTGCAGTCAGAAACGGAAACATTTAAACCGGTAAGCGACAAGCTGAAGGTTGGACTGGATCTGGGGACCGCCTACATTGTTCTGGTTGTACTTGACGAGGAAGATAACCCGATTGCCTGTGAAAAACAGGCAGCCAGTGTACTGAAAGACGGGGTAGTGGTTGACTATGTTGGCGCACTGCAGATTGTACGCACACTGAAGGAAAAGCTGGAAGCGAGAATCGGTACTGAATTGCAGTATTGTGCAATCGCGATGCCGGCTGGTACTGAAGACAGCGTAAAGACTCATCAGTATATTGCTGAAGGGGCAGGCCTGGAAGTAACCAACATTCTTGATGAACCAAGCGCAGCTAATGCAATCTATCAGATTGAAGACGGTGTGGTTGTGGATATCGGTGGCGGTACAACAGGGCTGGCAATTCTGAAAAACGGTAAAGTTGTTCAGATTGAGGATGAGCCGACTGGCGGGACCCATTTGTCTCTGGTTCTGTCTGGAAACTACAAAATTTCCTTTGCAGAAGCAGAAGAAATCAAACAGAACTACAAACGGCATAAAGAAATTTTCCCGGTTGTAAAACCTGTTATTGAAAAAATGGCATCGATTGTAAACCGTTATGTTAAAAAAGACGAAGTCGATACCCTGTATTTATGCGGCGGTACCTGTTGTTTAACCGGTATTGAGAAAGTTTTTGAAAAAGAAACCGGCATCAAAACCATTAAACCAGCAAATCCGTTTCTGGTAACACCGACTGGTATTGCAATGAACTGCAGACTGGACGGGACCGTTTTATAACTGATTGAATGATGGAATGGAAAGAAGGGGATCCCTTGGACTTCGATGCGTTGGTAGACGAACTTGCAAATCGTGTGCTTGCAGCACTGGCGAAGCAGGAAGCTGTGCAGAATCCGGCAGCAGCCTGCAGTACCACCGGTTTTTGTACTGCAGATGCACCAGAGTCTCAGAAACCGATTTTAATCGGCCTGACTCAGGATAGCTCGCTGCCACCTTGCCGTTTTACTCTGCTGGAAAGCGCTAGAGTAAAAGAGAAATATCGCATCAAATGTGCGCAGAAATGCGGCTATGATGTGGATGTTGCCAGCTGCGAAGCCGTGGTGCTCCATGATTTAACCAATGAATCTCTGGCGAAAATCGCCAGCGGGATTTGTGACACACCTTATACAAAAATTGTGTCGCAGGCCCTGTTATTAGGAAAACCGGTTTATCTGATGCAGGATCAGATTGAACTGTACGATTACCGCAAAACCGCTGCGAAACCATATTATAAAATGTTTCGTGCACAGCTGGGGCTGCTGGAAGAGTCCGGTTTAATGATTACCTGTCCAGATAAAGCGGAAGATGTTCTGGTGAACGGTGGTGCCTGTGCGGCATCCTGTTCTTCTGCACCAGCTCCTGCGGCTCAGGAAACTACTGTGAAACTGGAGAACCATCTGGTTAGCGAACGCAGTGTTGCCGATGCCCATCAGGCTGGCGCAACCCGGATTGTTGTTGGTGCAAAAGCCATTGTAACTGATTTAGCCAAGGACTATGCGCAGAAATTCAGTGTAGAACTGGTTCGAGAATAATCGCGCACTAAGAGGAGGAATTTCAGTGCAAATTGCAAAAGTAATCGGCAATATCTGGGCGACCAGAAAAGAAACATCGCTTACCGGTCTGAAACTGCTGATTGTTCAGCCAATTAATATTCTGGACAATGACAAACCAATCGGGGAACCTGTGGTAGCGGCCGATATTATCGGTGCCGGTACTGGTGAAACTGTTATTATCGCGGTAGGAAGTACCGCGCGAGTAGCAGCAGGCTCTATGGATACTGCAGTGGATGCGACTGTTGTAGGCATTGTAGATGACAAAGAATTTGACGCAGATCTGTTATAAGTCTGCATTTCAATTAAAATTGTAGGAAAATTCCATAGATTTTCTTTAGAAAAGTGTGGTGTATGACGTTGAGTTTTATTGATACAGTAAAAGATGCAGGTATCGTAGGGGCTGGTGGTGCTGGCTTCCCGACTCACGTAAAACTGAATGCGAAAGCGGAATGCTTTATCGTAAACGCAGCTGAATGTGAGCCGCTGATCGAAACCGATAAATATCTGTGCCGTACATTCGCAGACCAGATCGTAGAAGCTGTTAATGCGACTGGTGCTCATCTCGGCGTTAGCCGTAAAGTCATTGCACTGAAAGGCAAATATAAAGAAGAAATCGCTTCTTTAAAAGCTGCTATCAACCGTGCAAATGCTGATATCGAAATTTTCGAAATGCCAACCTTCTATCCGGCTGGCGATGAGCAGACAATGGTACAGATGGTTACCGGCAGAAGCGTACCAGAACGCGGTCTGCCACTGGACGTAGGTGCTGTGGTAGATAACGTAGGTACTATGCTGAACCTGTACGAAGCGCTGCATGGCGCACCTGTTACAGAAAAATATCTGTCTGTAGTAGGGGAAGTAAAAGAACCTATTATGCTGAAAGTGCCAATCGGTACTCCAATCACTGAATGTATTGCTGCTGCAAACCCAACCATTCGTGATTACGGCATTATCCTGGGCGGTCCTATGATGGGTAAAATCGCTCTGGATGAAAAAGCAATCGCTGATGCGGTTGTAACAAAAACAACTGGTAACGTAATCGTATTACCAAAAGATCATTACCTGTTCCAGCGCGCGACTCTGCCGATGGAAACAATCAAACGCCAGGCTCGTGCAGCTTGCATCCAGTGCAAAATGTGTACCGACCTGTGCCCTCGTCATATGATTGGTCATCAGATTCGTCCAAACGTAGTGATGAGAAACATCTGGCGTGAAGACCAGATTACTGATAATGATGAATACTTAGCAACCTTCGGGGATGCTATGAACTGCTGTGACTGCGGTGCATGTGAAATGTTTGCATGCCCAATGGGTCTGTCCCCACGTAAAGTTAACGGCTATATCAAAGGTCAGTTACGTGCAAAAGGCATTCAGGTTCCACGTAATATGGCTCCTGTTGCAGAAGAAGGTATCGACGATCATCGTATTCCAACCCACCGCTTAATCGCTCGTCTGGGTCTGGCTGATTTCGATGGCCTGCATGCACATGAATGCATTGAATTAGCACCAGAAACCGTATATGTTCCATTCCGTCAGCATATCGGTAAACCTGCTGTTCCAGCAAAAGCTGCTGGTGACCGCGTAGTAAAAGGTGAAGTGTTAGGCGCAGCTGCTGAAGGCTTATCCGCTAACATTCACGCTAGTATGAATGGCGTAGTTGTTTCTATCGATGAAAACGGCGCTCGTATCAGAAGGGAGGTATAATGCTATGGGAACTGCATTAGGTATGATTGAACTGTCCAGTATTGCCCGCGGCATTGAAACCTGCGATTTTATGGTGAAAGCCGCACAGGTAGACATTGTACGTGCTTCCACAGTTTGTCCAGGTAAATACATCATTATTATTGGTGGTAACACCGCAGATGTAAGAGCCTCCATGACTGAAGGCATGAAAATTGGTGGGGCTTATGTAGTAGATACTCTGCTCATCCCTAACATTAACGAACAGGTAATTCCTGCAATTTCTATGACAAACCAGGTGAACGATCGTGACGCTCTGGGTGTTCTGGAATTCTACTCTATCGCATCTGCAATCAAAGCTGCCGACGTGGCTGCAAAAGCTGCTGACGTAACATTAATCGAAGTTCGTATCGGTTATGCAATCGGCGGTAAAGGTTTCGTAACCTTAACAGGTGATGTAGGCGCAGTTCGCGCGGCTGTATCCGCAGCGAAAGAAGAATCTGAATTACTGGTTAACACAAGCATCATCCCAAGACCAGCTAACCAGCTGTTTGATGCATTATTATAATATCCAAAAGATGAATCAACATCTTGCCTAAGGAGAGATATAGAATGGATTTACAGAAACTTCAGGAAGAATTAAGACAGAAAGCTCTGCAGAGAGCACAGGCTGAAAAAGCTGCTTCCAAACCAGCTGCACCAGCAGGCAAAGTAAAAGGCCCAATCATTGACTTCCGTTATCGTCCAAACACCAAAAGCATTATCGGCGGCATCGCAGAAAGCCCAATTTTCCGTGCTGGTCTGATTGCTAACGGTGTTGATATTGATGAATTCTACAGCAGAGCAAGAACTATGCCAGAAATCATCGAAGACCTGAAAGCTCACAACGTAATGAAAGCTGTTATCGTTGGTCGTGACGCTGAAACAACTTACGGTTACAAACCAAACAACCCAGAAATCCGTCAGTTCGTACAGGCTTGCCCTGAAATCTTCCTGGGCTACTACGGTGTAGACCCTCACAAAGGTATGCAGGCAATCCGTGACCTGGATGCAGCTGTTAAAAGCGGCGACTTCCACGGCGCAGCTATGGACCCAATGTACGCTCAGCTGAAATGCAGCGACGCTAAAATGTACCCAGTATACGCAAAATGCTGCGAACTGAACATTCCAATCGTTATCACTGCTGGTCCAGCTCGTTACACCGCTAACACCGTTATGGATTACACACATCCAAGTGAAATCGATATCGTAGCAAAAGACTTCCCAGATCTGAAAATCATCATCAGCCACGGTGCATGGCCATTCGTTGATGAAATGATCGGCGTAACATTCCGTAACAGAAACGTATTCCTGGAAATCTCCGAATACGAAGAATACCCAGGTTCCAGCGACTTCCTGGATGCTGCTAAAACTATCCTGAAAGACCAGATGATGTTCGCAAGTGCGTGCCCATTTGTTCCTTATCTGGAAGCTGCAGAAAAATACGCTACCTACGGTTTCGACGAAGAAACATACGAAAAAATCATGTGGAAAAACGCTGCGAAAGTACTGGGTCTGGAAGTTTAATTCCGATACAGAATTTCAAAAACGGTTTGCATGACAAACGTAATAAAAAAGGAACTCCTTCAGGAGTTCCTTTTTTGTATATTTGAATATTAAATACGGGTAGCTACATAGTAAAATAAAACAGACCGGCTTGATTGGACAGTCCGGCCTGTTGTGTATCAGTTTCGTTTGAAAAATGTTTTATACGGTTAAGAACATAGCATCACGAACTTTTTTCATGGTTTCTTCGCCGATTTCGCAGGCTTTTGCGGTACCGGTGCTGATGATGTCGCGTACTTCGTCTTTGTGCGCTTCATAATAAGCGCGTTTTTCACGGAATGGATCTAATAAGGTGTTCAGACTTTCAGTCAGCAGTTTTTTGCATGCTACACAGCCAATAGCACCTTTGCGGCACATTTCGCAGATGTTTTCGTATTCGCCTGGTGTGAAGGTCTGATGATATTTGTTAACTACGCAAACTTCCGGATGACCAGGATCGCTGGCTTTGATGCGGGATGCATCAGTAACTGCGGTTTTGACTTTGCGAGCCACTTCGTCTGCAGAGTCTGCCAGATAGATTGCATTGCCCAGGCTTTTGCCCATTTTTGCATTGCCATCCAGACCCATTAAACGGGAGCAGCTGCTTAACATATGCTGTGGTTCTTTTAAGATTGGCGCATACATGTCGTTGAAACGACGAACCAGTTTACGGGTTAATTCCATGTGAGGCAGCTGATCTTCGCCAACCGGTACCATATCCGCATTGCAGAAGGTGATATCGGCAGACTGGCTTACCGGATAGCCCAGGAAACCATAAGTCATATCATCGTAGCCGTACTGAGCAGCTTCGGTTTTTACAGTCGGGTTATGGCGCAGTGCGTTCACTGTTACCAGCAGAGAAAAAATCTGTGTCAGTTCGTGAATTGCTGGCACATGGGACTGCTGTACCCACGTTACTTTGTTTGGATCTAAACCTACAGAGAGATTATCGATGGCAACTTCAAAAATGCTGTCATGAATCAGCTGCGGGCGTTCAAAGTGAGTTGTCAACGCCTGAATATCTGCGATTAAAATAAAAGTTTCGTAGTCATCCTGTAATTTTACACGATTCTGCAGACTGCCTACATAGTGGCCGATATGCAGTTTGCCGGTAGGACGGTCACCGGTTAAAATACGTTTTTTTGCCTGTTCCATATTGCTCGAACTCCTTATATCTGAATTTACATACAATCTGTAAAAAGTGCCGGAAAAATTCCGGACACAGATAAAAATTTTCATCGGTATCTAAAAATTATAAAATGAAATAATATCTTTGTCAATAAATGTGCTATAATAAGCGTAACAACTGCGGAAAGAGGTGGGCATCATGCATCCAAAATATCATAACAGCTATTACTGGGAGAATCTGATTCGCAGCCGAAAGGTAACCGAAACCTTTAACACGGATAAAATTACAGAGAATTCGGTCTTCTTTCAGGGGATTATTTATAACAGCTCCGGTCGTCGTAAACTGCTGGAGGATGTCATTCACTTTACCTCGCTGGACGCTCTGGCCGGGTATTTGCACTATGTTTTTTTTCCTACAGCATTTATGTCTTTTACCAATCAGGAGAAAGGGATTATTGTGCCGTTAGGAATTTCACTGCCGGAATTAATTGAGTATGTCAGCAGTAATGATTTCGTACGATTTCATAATTACACAGCACCGATGTATCGTCTGCTGGAACAGAGCGAGCTGATGAGCCGGGAAGACCGGGGGCATCAGGAAGAAATCGTAAAACATATGGAAAGTATTTTTAACTATTCATTTCAGATGGATCGGGATGCCTATGCCATGATGCATATTTATCGTTCCAGCGAGGAACTGGGACAGTATTTTTCTAATCTGTACCAGATAGAAGGCAGTAAACAGCTGGGTGTGGAACTGTTCCGTCACAAAACGGGATTGAGCAAAGCAGAGTGGGAGCATCTGTATCAGCATGCAGGGGATAATATTTTTTCCAGCCGCAAGTTTATGAATTGTATCGGCAGCCTGTTACACACGATGTAACAAGGAATGCGAATATAAAAAGAATTTGAAAAAAATCAGAAAAAAGGCTTGACGACTTTCTGAAAAAATGTTATTATAACAAAGTCGTCAGCGACATGCGGGCGTGGCGGAATTGGCAGACGCGCTAGATTCAGGTTCTAGTGGGAGCAATCTCGTGGAGGTTCAAGTCCTCTCGCCCGCACTTTCAAAGAGAGTTTGAGAAATCAAACTCTCTTTTTCTTTTGCAATCTAGACAATTTAGAAATAAAACAGCCTCTCTGCATTATGGCGAGAGGCCGTTTTTGTTTTTTTGAATATCATCGCCCAGATGTTCTTTCAGCCATTCAACAGTTTTAAATTTAATCTGAATACGATTATCCGGGAGTTCATTCGATTCGGCTACATTGCTGTCGGTGAAGCAGAGCGGAGGAAATAATACGCACCACCAGTTGCGTCCCTGACCATTGCCGATTAATATGCGTAATGCTTCATAGTTTCCCGCTGGCAGACTGAAATTTCCACAGTATTTTTCCGGAAAATCAAATCTGCCATATTGCATGGAAACGTCGTAGGAGTATCCATGCTGACGGATTGTCTGCACAGCAGCGGCTTCTAGTTGCGGAAAGCTGGAACAGATAATCTGGCGGCTTTCTTCCAGCGTAGAAGAATTTTTTAATAGCGGCTCCAGACAGCCAATTACGGCATCTTTTACCTGAAGCTTTAGTGTCTGGTCTGCTTCGCTATTGCTGTTAGCAAGTACATGTATTCGAATCAGGCTGTTGTTGGAAGCAGGTTCGTAGTATTCCAGGTTCGACAGTACTATGAGTAAAAGCAGAACTGTCAGTACCAGCCAGGTGTTTTTCTGTATATTTTGTGGTTTCATATCAATTCGCTCCATTTCCTGTGTGATACGGATAGTGTTGCCGGAAAAAGCTGGCTTTAGACAGAATTTTTATGCTATAATCGATACAGTAAAAAAATCCGACACAAAGGAAGGGAAGATTCATGGCAGCAAAATCCGATATGAAAACCAATGTAATGCGCGTACTGGATCAGAAAAAAGTTTCATATGAGCATCACTGTTATGCAGACACCGATGCAATCAGTGGCGCAGAAGTAGCTGAAGCGCTGCATCAGGACCCGAATCGGGCCTTTAAAACTCTGGTGACCACTGGTAAATCTAAAACGCATTATGTATTTATGGTGCCGGTTTTAGAAGAACTGGATTTAAAAAAAGCGGCTTCGGCTGTCGGGGAAAAATCTATTGAAATGTTAAAGGCGAAAGAACTTCTAGGACTAACCGGCTACGTACACGGGGGATGTTCGCCAATTGGCATGAAAAAACAGTTCAAAACAGTGATTCATGAAACAGCGGCCGGATATGAAACGATCATGTTCAGTGCCGGAAAAATCGGCTATCAGGTAGAACTTCCGCTGGAAAATCTGCAGAAAGTTATTCCCGTACAGGTGGCAGATATTATTGTGGACTAGATGCTGTAACGAATAATGAATAAAATGTAAAAGGCAGAAATCCGGACTGGTATAAGGTTCGGATTTCTGCCTTTTTGTTTATGGATAATAAATACGTCTAATCCAGATAGCAATGAATCTTCGGAGGTGACTGTCAGATAATCAGCCTTTGCCTGCTACGCACGGGATGCGTAAAGTCTGGCCGATAGTTAGCGTATAAGGTGCGTAAAGGTTGTTAAAACGGGCAATCTGCTGCCAGGTGATACCAGGTACCTGTGTCTGATAAAACGCGGCAATTCGGGCTAATGTATCGCCTGCTTTTACTTCGTAGGTGTAACCGCCTGCCGGACAGATTTCAACATCAGGTTCTTCCGGAGTTTCCGGTTCGGGCATTGGTTTGGTTTCC
Organism: Peptococcaceae bacterium; assembly: GCA_017387265.1. Taxonomy (GTDB): domain Bacteria; phylum Bacillota; class Peptococcia; order Peptococcales; family Peptococcaceae; genus UBA7185. The sequence goes on from JAFOFM010000090.1 coordinate 10,529, forward strand.
GGCATCTGCGGACTGCACAGACCATTGGTACAGATATCGGTAATCACCATAAAATCTCTAGTCTGGAAAGCACAGACGCAGATTTCCAGAATGGCTACTGCACGGATTTTTGATGTTTCACACGGGCAGCCTTCCAGTTTGGCATCAGTATATTCTACGCGTTCCCGGCAGCGAATCATAGTATCTTCATTGATGCAGTCAAAGTTTACGACAGTAGTAAATGGAATATCAGCACTGGCTTCCCGAAGCTCCTGTTCGCAGTTGCAGGCAACATAATATACCTGTACATGGATAGAGCCTTTGATGATGACTTTATTGCAGATTTTTTCATAGCTTACGTTTCGAATGCAGGCTGTCATATTTTTTGCAGTTTTCACCAGCATATTATTTACATCCAGCGGTGCATTGACATCGATTGTCTGATTTACATTCTGCTGGCTGCATTTACGACCGACGATATCTTCCACACGAATCCGGCAGCGGTCAGCCAGCGCACCTTCTACATCAGTGACGATGTTCATTTTGGTTAGTTCGGTTACTTTTACGGACACCTGTACAATAACACTGGCTTTTATCATGTTGCAAGGCTGCGGCCCCATCAGTTTTGCCTCGCAGAATTCCATACGACAGCGAGTATAAACTTCCATATCCGGTTTTGCACCCGGAACATCCAGCACAACAGAAAACTCGTTGTCGAAGCATTGTACCTGCACGGTATCATCACAGGCATCCACATAATAAATCTGTTTATGCAGTGTTCCGCGAACAATCACACGGCCTGGCAGCACTTCATAGTCCAGATTACGGCATACGGCTTCCATATCGTAGATTTTGCGAGCTGGTTTGCATAGCATATGTTCCACCGAAACAGTAGACTGTTTTTCGGCACAGCCGACTAAGCATTCAACGGAAAAAGGAGCTTTCTGTACAGTAAGATTATCTCCGTAGGCATCGGTTACAACATCCAGAGTTATGGTTTCAATTACTTTTACATCTACTGCCAGTACAGCGGTCTGATACAGCAGATCTGTCGGGAATTGTCCGTTTGCCGGGTTTGTATTTACAAATAGAATATTTCCATTCAGCATGGCCTCCATATCCGGTTTTGCCCCCTGGATATGAACGAAGTCGGTAAACTCTTCACGCATAATAGTGAATTCTTTTACGACATAATCGCCTTCCTCTACATAATAAACCTGCTTGTGCAGAGCCCCTTTTACAATGATTTTGTTTGGAATAATTTCGTAATCCAGTTCCACAATTTCTGCATGAATATCTACAATTTTACGCGCTCTAGCCGGCAGCTGAATATTACGGACAATGTCCACCTGTGCGCTGCCGCAGCCCACAATGTGCTGTACCCGGATACGCTTTTTATTCTGTGTGATTGGCATGCTTCTCATCTCCTTCTTGAAAGCGGTTCCCCGCCTTATCGGTATACTATATGAGCTGTAATCGCGTTTTGTGACTTCCTGTAAAAATAAGCTGTAAGTTTCATGAAAATATGAGTCAAAAGACGGCTGAATTTCGTCTAAAAAAGAGAGTGAATGAATAGCACAAATTGTAAGAATATTTTCTGATTTTTTGATGGCATTTTTCAGACAAGTGTAGTATGATAAAAAAGCTTGTGAAAACAGCTACGACAGAAGAACGAGAGGACGAGATTATGAAGAAACGATATATAACCATAATTACATTGTGTATAATAATTGCTCTGCTGCTGACCGGATGTATGCTGCAACGTGGAGAATCCGGTACGGCAGAGGTTCAGATATCCACTGCCGGGAATAGCACAGCACCGGATAAACCGGAACAGAATACAGATAAAGAAGAGAGTGCAAAACCGCAGGCTGAAAATCCATACGGAATTGACCCTGCTAAACCGATGGTAGCACTTACCTTTGATGATGGACCAAGCCAGCACACCTGGAATATTGTATCTACACTGCAGAGTTATAAAGCGCGC
>JAFOFM010000091.1 GCA_017387265.1 Peptococcaceae bacterium
ATTCAGCAACTGCTTTTTTCAGAATTTCTACTTTATTTAACTGTTCCCATGGCAGATCTAAATCGGTACGACCGAAGTGACCATAAGCAGCGGTCTGTTTGTAGATTGGGCGACGCAGATCCAGTTCACGGATAATACCAGCAGGACGCAGGTCAAAGTTTTCCAGAACTGCTTTCGCGATTTTTTCTTCGTCTACTTTGTTTGTGCCAAAAGTGTCTACCAGTACGGATACCGGCTGTGCTACGCCGATTGCATATGCCAGCTGTACTTCACAGCGGTCAGCCAGACCTGCTGCTACGATATTTTTCGCTACATAACGAGCTGCATAAGCACCGGAACGGTCAACTTTTGTGCAGTCTTTACCGGAGAACGCACCGCCGCCGTGACGAGCCATACCGCCGTAGGTATCTACGATAATTTTACGGCCGGTTAAACCGGTGTCACCCTGAGGACCGCCGATTACAAAACGGCCGGTAGGGTTGATGAAATATTTTGTATTTTCATCCAGGAATTCTGCTGGAATAACTGGTTTGATTACTTTTTCAATTACATCGGTACGAATCTGTTCCAGAGTCGCTTCCCCTTTGTGCTGTGTGGAGATAACCACTGCATCTACACGAACTGGTTTTTCATCTTCGTATTCTACGGTTACCTGAGATTTGCCGTCTGGCAGCAGGTAAGCGATTCCACCGGATTTACGCAGCTCGGTTAAACGTCTGGTTAAACCGTGAGCCAGGTAAACAGGCAGAGGCATGTAGCTTTCGGTTTCGTTGGTTGCATAACCGAACATCATACCCTGGTCGCCGGCACCGATTGCATCGGCTTCGTCCATGTCGCCTTCTCTTGCTTCTAAAGCAGCGTCAACGCCCATAGCGATGTCAGGGGACTGTTCGTCGATAGAAGTCAGTACCGCACTGGTATTGCAGTCAAAACCGTAGGTCGCATTGGTGTAACCGATTTCTTTGATGGTTTCACGCACGATTTTTGGCATGTCTACATAGCATGTGGTGCTGATTTCACCAGCGATTAAAGCCATACCGGTAGTTAAGAATGTTTCGCAGGCTACACGAGCCATTGGGTCTTTTTCCATGATTGCGTCCAGAATCGCGTCGGAAATCTGGTCCGCCATTTTATCTGGATGTCCTTCTGTTACAGATTCAGAAGTAAATAATTTACGCATTGATTACAACTCCTTGTGTAAATGATATCTTGTTCAAGAAACACTTTTATTTCTTGTAATTATTTTTATGATAATGCCTTTTTGCTCTGATACTTTTCTAAAACCAGATTCAGCAGCTGATCCGCCGCCGCCTCTTTTGCCAGTACCGGCAGTTCATGTACACGGCCATCGGCACCATAAACCGTAATCTGATTAGTATCTTTCCCGAAACCGCTATGGCTCATGGTTACATCATTGGCTGCAATAAAATCCAGATGCTTGCGCGCAAGTTTGCCAAGCGCATGTTCGCGCACATCGTTGGTTTCTGCCGCAAAGCCCATCAGAATCTGATGTTTTTTGTGCTCACCCAGCCATGCCAGAATATCCGGATTGCGTTCCAGCTCCAGCACCATGTCGCCTTCGGATTTTTTTATTTTCTGTGTTGCCACTGTTTTTGGGCGGTAATCGGCAACCGCCGCAGCCTTAATCACAACATCGGCTGCATCGTACTGCGCTTTTACCGCTTCAAACATATCTCTTGCCGAGGCTACCTTTACCACGGTTACACCAGATGGTACAGGCTGTGCAGACGGACCGCTCACCAGCACTACATCGGCACCGCGATTGGCTGCCTGACGGGCAATGGCATAACCCATTTTCCCGCTGCTGTGGTTGGTCATAAAACGGACCGGATCAATGGCTTCCCGGGTAGGCCCCGCTGTCACCACAATTTTTAAACCTCTTAAATCCTGCTCACGCAGTGTTTCCAGTACCGCTGCAATTTCCCCCGGGCTTGCCATCTTGCCTTTTCCCGATGTGCCGCAGGCGAGGTTGCCGTCTACCGGATCTACAAACCGATAGCCCGCTTCCCGCAGAGTGGCAATATTACGCTGCACAATCGGATTGGCATACATCTGGTCGTTCATAGCCGGTGCAAAAATCACCGGAGCCGCCGTTGCCATCACGCAGGTGGATAAGAAATCATCGGCCAGACCATGTGCCACTTTTCCGATAAAATCGGCAGTGGCCGGCACAATCAGCACACAGTCCGCCCAGCGGGCAAGACCAATATGCTCAACCTGCCATTCCATATTATCCTGTGGATGAAACATATCGGTATAAACCGGATTGCCAGATAAGGTCTGTAAGGTTAAAGGCGTAATAAACTGCTGTGCCGCACTGGTCATAATGCAGCGCACCTCATGGCCCTGTTTTCCAAGCAGGCTTACCAGCTCAGCTGCTTTGTAGGCGGCAATTCCGCCGGTTACTCCTACAATTACATGTGCCATTTATTTAATGCCTTCGGTTGTCTGTTCGTAAGAGATTTTATCTTCGCCGATTTCCTGCAGTGCCATAGTTACAGGTTTTTTTGCATCCCCGCTGTTTAATGGCTCAGAGCCGTCTACGATTTCTCTTGCGCGTTTTGCCGCTGCACATACTAAAGAATATTTGCTGTCTGCTTTTGTTAATAATTTGTCAATTGTCGGTTCTACCATAATTAAGACCCTCCATGTGTAATTTGACTTTTAAATTCGAATTTCGTTTTGCTTATTTTAAATCCAGATTACGCCCGCTGCGGCATTTTTCTGCCAGTAAAATAGCTTCCATTTTCGCAGCTGCGGTTTCCACATCATCGTTCACGATGATGTAGTCATATTTATCACGGTATGCCAGCTCGCTTTCCGCACAGCTTAACCGTTTTTCTACTTCTTCCGCCGATTCGGTTCCGCGACCGGTTAAACGGTTGCGCAGTTCCTCCAGCGATGGTGGTGCAATAAACACCAGTACCGCTTCATCAGTGGCTTTCCGCACCTGCAGCGCCCCCTGAGGGTCAATCTCCAGAATGCAGTCTTTGCCGGAAGCCAGCACTTCCTCTACAAATGCCCGAGGTGTGCCATAGTAATTATCATACACCTGCGCCCATTCCAGAAAGCCGTTCTGGTCACGCAGAGCCTCAAATTCCTCTTTGCTGAAAAAGAAATACTCACGACCGTGTTCTTCCCCGGTGCGTGGTTTTCTGGTTGTCGCCGAAATCGAATAGCGAACCGCATCGCCTAAATGATTTCGTACCACACCGCACACAGTGCCTTTCCCTGTGCCGGATGGCCCGGACAGTACCACCAGTGTACCGCGTTTTGCTGCCTGCTCCATAGCATTCACCTCTAGTATTTCCCTATTCTCGTCTGTTTAACAGAACCAATAGAAGTTATTCGTGTTCTAAGCGGCCGGTCAGCGTTTCAGGCTGAATGGCCGACAGAAGAATATACTGACTGTCGGTAACAACCACCGCCCTTGTCTTGCGGCCATGGGTGACATCCACCACCCGGCCGGCCTCTTTGGCCTCCTGCACGAGCCGTCTTACCGGCGCGCTTTCCGGAGAGACAATGGCAACAATTTTATCTACCGACACCATGTTGTCAAATCCAATATTCATAAACTGGTGCATCACAATACCTCCCTGATAAAGGCTTTATACAAGAAAGATTATTCGATGTTCTGTACCTGTTCTCTGACTTTTTCCAGTTCACTTTTCATTTCTACAACCAGACGGCCGGTTTCTAAATCGTTGGCTTTCGAGCCAATGGTGTTGGTTTCCCGGTTCATCTCCTGAATCAGGAAGTCCAATTTACGGCCAATGCTTCCGCTCTGGTCTGCAATGATATAGAACTGTTCAAAATGGCTCTGCAGACGTACCAGTTCTTCGTCGATGCAGCTTTTTTCAGCAAAATATGCCACTTCCTGCGCCAGACGTTCCGGGTCTACCGCTGCGTTTGCCAGTAATTCCGCAATACGGCCTTCCAGTTTTTCTTTATACTCGGTAAGAACCTGCGGACTGCGCTCGGTTACCTGAGCGGCCAGGCTCTGCAGCCCTGCCACTTTTTCACGAAGGTTTTCCCCGATGTGAGCCCCTTCCTGTTCACGCATAGCAATGTGGTTATCCATTGCCTGACGCAGAACCTGTTCCATTAATGGCCACAGGGCTTTTACATCCGGTTCATTTTCCTCTTTGAGGATAACATCCGGCAGTGTCATTAAACGGAATGGATCCGGATTGTAGTTTGTGCCTACCGCTTCCGCCAGACCTTTTAATGCCTCATGATATGCCAGTGCACGTTTTTCATCGATTTGCACCGGTTTTTCCGCATCGGCCAGCTCCTGTGTACGCACAAACACATCCACTTTGCCGCGTTCAATATACTCACCGATGACTTTTTTCATTTTATCTTCAAGGGCCAGAAACATTCTTGGCTGCTTGATGGTAATTTCACTATAACGATGGTTGACCGCTTTTACCTCAACCACAATTTTCAGGGCGCCGTTGTCGCCTTCGCCACGGCCATATCCTGTCATACTTCTCATGGTTCTCTGGCCTCCAGAAAAAAATTTCAACTTATATTGTAACCTATCCAGCCGTAAAAAGAAAGCTATCTTTCCAATCTTTCGAAGATTATTTTACGGTTTTTTTCTTCCCGGCTTCCGATGATCTGCGGTTTTACCAGATGGTTTCCCCGCCGGTTTTCCGTTTGCCTTTCTGGTGCCGCCTTTCGGGGAGTCCTGTTTTTTCGCCGGTTTATAGCCGCCTGGTTTTAATCCGGTCTGCTTTTTGTTCCGGCTGCCCGGCGCCCCTTCCGGTTTTGCCTTCGGTTTTGTCGGACGAATCAGGCATTTCGGACCATGGCCGATTAAATCCTGACGGTTTGCTTTTACTAACGCCTCATATACCAGGTCGTAGTTTTTCGGATTGCGATACTGCAGCAGTGCCCGCTGCATAGCCTTTTCGTGCGGATCGCGCGGTACATACACCGGCTGCATCGTGCGAGGATCGTAGCCGCTGTAGTACATCGCCGTTGCCATGCTGCCCGGCGTCGGGATAAAGTCCTGCACCTGTTCCGGGTTATAGCCGATATCACGCACATACTCGGCCAGAACCACCGCATCCTCCAGCGTACAGCCCGGATGGCTGGACATCAGGTACGGAACCAGATACTGCTCTTTGCCAACCCGTTTATTATAGGCAAAGTAGCGTTTTACAAATTTCTCATACACATGGCGCTGCGGTTTCCCCATATAATACAGGGCATTTGGCGCTACATGTTCAGGCGCTACCTTTAACAGACCACTGATATGATATTCACACATTTCATCAAAGAAGGTCGGGTCCGGGTCTGCCATAATATAGTCAAAACGAACCCCGGAACGGATAAATACTTTTTTCACCTTATCCAGTTTGCGCACCGTGCGCAGGATATCCACATAATCTTTATGGTCAACCTCTAAATTCGGACAGATATCCGGGAACAGACACTGCCGCTCTTTACAGGCCCCTACTTTGAGCTGTTTTTTACAGCTCATATTGCGGAAATTGCCGGTCGGCCCGCCCACATCGTGAATATAGCCCTTAAAATTCGGCAGGCTGGTCATCAGCTTTGCCTCTTCTACGATAGATTCCTTGCTGCGGTTCTGAATAATGCGCCCCTGATGGAAATTAATCGCACAGAAGGTGCATCCGCCAAAGCAGCCGCGATGGTCGGTAATACTGAATTCCACTTCCAGCAGTGCCGGAATGCCGCCCGATTTTTCATAGCGCGGATGATAGGTGCGCTGAAACGGCAGACGGTAAATCTCGTCCATTTCCGGCTGGCTTAATGGTTTCGCCGGCGGCAGCTGAATGAGGTAACGATCGCCGTGCGGCTGTACCAGAATTTTACCTAAAAACGGATTCTGCTCTTTGTTCTGAATAGCAAAGGCTTCCGCAAATTTCTTTTTATCTTTTTTTACAGCCTCATAACCTGGCAGCACCACATAATCGCCTTTTTTCGGCAGGGTGTCGCTCCAGTAGCAGGTGCCCTGAATGTTTTTCATTTTATGAAGCGGCCAGCCTTTTTCAAAGCCGTGGCTCAGCTCTTTTAACTGGTTTTCGCTCATGCCGTACATTAATAAATCGGCACCGGAGGTTTCAAGAATGGACGGCCGAACCGCCTCGTCCCAGTAATCATAGTGGGCAAAACGCCGCAGACTGGCCTCCACGCCGCCAATCATAACCGGCACATCCGGATAGGCCTCTTTTACCAGCCGGCAGTACACATCCACCGCACGGTCAGGGCGCAGCCCCTTCTGCCCGCCCGGCGAATAGGCATCGCTGCTGCGAGGCTTCTTCGCTGCGGTATAGTGATTCACCATAGAGTCAATATTGCCGCTTGCCACTAAAAAGGCGTATTTTGGACGCCCGAAGGTTTTCATACTTTCACAGCGGGTAAAGTCCGGCTGAGCAATAATACCCACACGGAAACCCTCGTGCTCTAACAGACGCCCTACCAGAGCAGTGCCAAAACTCGGATGATCCACATAGGCATCCCCGGTTACCAGCACAAAGTCCAGCTCGTCCCAGCCTCTATACTCCATATCTTTCCGGTTTACCGGCAAAAACAGATTCTCAGCCATGGTTCACCCCCGCATTCTGTTCCAGTTCCTTCTCGATAAAGATTTTACCCGGATTTAAAAATCCGGCAGGGTCTAAACTATCCTTCACGGCCTTCTGGGCAAGATAGCCGTCACGGCCCAGCTCCTGCAGGAGATACGGCGCTTTCATAAAGCCGATTCCATGCTCCCCGCTTAAGGTGCCGCCTAATTCCAGCGCTCTTGCAAACAGTTCATCGATAGCCTTGTTTACCCGTTCCATCTCTTCGAGATTCCGTTTATCGGTCATGATGTTCGGATGCAGGTTTCCGTCACCGGCATGGCCAAACACCACCATGTTTAACTTATATTTTTCGGCGATTTCTTTTACCGCCTGAATCATTTTTGGAATATTGCCCGGCGGTACCGCGATATCCTCGCCGATTTTTGTCGGGTTGATTTTGCCGCAGGCGCCGGAAATGGATTTACGCGCTTTCCATAAAGCCGCCCGTTCGGTTTCGTTGTGCGCCATCTGAATTTCCACCGCACCATTTTCCTTACAGATAGCAATAACCTGTTCCATCTGCTGAGGCACTTCCCACGCATCGCCATCCACTTCCAGAAGTACAAAGGCTTCTTTTGTGGTGTCCAGACCAATCTGCAGGAAATTTTCTACCGCACGAATGGTCATCTGGTCCATAATCTCGATGGTGGTCGGCACAATCCCGGCGCTGATAATAGCACTTACCGTGCGTGCCGCCGCATTTAAATCATCATACTGGGCCAGCGCTGTCTGGATGGCTTCCGGCTTTGGCATAAGCCGTACCGTCATACGAGTCAGAATGCCTAACGTACCCTCCGAGCCTGTAAATAACATCGGTAAATCCAGCCAGCCTGTGAGGCCGTCCACTTTATTGCCCACGGTGATAATTTCCCCGTCAGGCAGGATCACTTCCAGCTCCAGCACGTAGTCACGGGTCACCCCGTATTTTACCCCGCGGCCGCCGCCGGCACATTCAGCAACATTGCCGCCTAAAGTAGACATCCCGCTGCTGGATGGATCTGGCGGATAAAATAAACCCTTTTTCGCTGCCGCTGCAATTAAATCATTGGTAACCACACCCGGCTCTACCACGGCGTACTGTTCCTCGGCGTTTACTTCGAGAATCCGTTTAAAAGCGGTCATCTCCATTAAAATGCCGCCCTCGGTCGCTACCGGCCCGCCGGATAAACAGGTCCCGGCGCCGCGTACCGTTAATGGAATATTATATCTGCCGGCAGTTTTTAC